>JAFGKB010000264.1 GCA_016928755.1 Anaerolineae bacterium
ATACCAATTTTAATGGCCAGTGTAGTATTGCGTCCCTGGGCCAGTTTTGTTGCTGCTGGTGTATGTGGGTTGGTTATTTCCGGTATGGCTGTTTATATACTGGGTGGTATTCCCCCTATACCTACATTAGCTGGCTTTTTTGCTGTCGCTTTGGTCTCTTGGCTCTCTGCTAACAGCTTGGAACAGGCACTTAAAGAACTACGTATTATTAATATTGAGTTGGATCAGCGTGTAGAAGACCGCACCCGCGAGTTAGCGGAGGCTAATCGGGAACTTGCAGAAGCTTATAGTCAACTGCAGGAGTTAGACCGGCTTAAGTCCCGGTTTGTCTCAATGGTGTCCCATGAATTGCGCACGCCACTTAACGCTATCCTGGGCTTTGTCGAGATGTTACAAGCTCAAGTCTATGGTGAGATTAACGAAGCGCAGATAACGCCTTTAAACCGTATTGTTGCCAACACGCAGCGACTATTGGGCATTGTGAATGACCTCCTGGACCAGGCCCGGATGGACGCCGGGTTGCTTTCTATTCACGTTGCGCCGTTTTCACCCCATGATTTGGTCGATGACCTGCACTCTACAGTGGGTGTGTTGGCTGAGTCCAAGGGGTTATCTCTGACAACGCATATAGTTGAGAATGTACCGGAGACGTTATTGGGTGACCGGCAACGCTGGCACCAACTTACGGTGAACTTGGTTAATAATGCGGTTAAATTCACCAAAGAGGGTGGTGTCCATGTTCAGATTAATCTACCTGACCCAGAACATTGGGCTTTGGTGGTTTCCGATACCGGCCCTGGAATCCCTGATGAAGCAATGGGATATATTTTTGATGCTTTCCGGCAGGTCGATAGTTCCGCTACCCGGGAGCATCAAGGTACTGGTTTGGGTTTGGCAATTGTAAAACAACTAGTAGAATTAATGGGTGGGGAAATTAATGTAACCAGTAAGTTAGATTATGGCAGCACTTTTACTGTGGTGCTGCCACTTACACCGCCACAGGAGGCTAAAAATGGATAAGCTGCTGGCTATGGTTGTTGAAGATGATCCTGATCTGTGCACTATCTTTTCACAGGCACTTAAGTCTGCAGGATTTGAGGTTGAGGTAATTGTCGCCGGTGATGTCGCGATGAAGCGTCTCGCTGAGGTCGTCCCTGGCGTGGTCGTGTTGGACCTGCATCTTCCAAATGTTTCTGGACGTGATATTTTGCATTATATCCGCTCCGACGAACGCCTGGAGGGGACGAAAGTTTTAATTGCTACCGCCGATGCCAGTATGGCCGAAACGCTTGAGGATGAGGCTGACTTGGTCTTACTTAAGCCTATTAGCTTTGTGCAGTTGCGGGCTATGGCCTCCCGTTTGGGAAGTTCTATTAAGTAGTCTCCCGTTTACATCTTATTGATGGTTCTTTCTTTCCCTAATTTGTAAATAAAGTTTATTTTAAAATAAATTATATGATATAATAAGGGAAAGTATTTGGGAGGTAGTTTACAATGCATAGTGAAGCAGAAAAGATTCAGACCGCATTGCGTGATGTTATTGATTTTGAACTGGGGCTGGATGTTGTGGCCTTGGGTTTTATACGTGATATTGATGTGCGTGATGAGAAGGTGATTATCACAATGATTCTCACGTCACCGATGTGCCCAATGGCGTCTATTATGTTGAACCAGGTTCAAGAACGCGCTGCCGAAGTTATAGATAAGCCGGTTGAGGTGGTGTTGGGTCGCGAGATGTGGAAGCCGGATATGATGGATGCCGAGGCTCGTGAGGCTTTGGGGATTTGAAGTTAAGACTTTTGTAGTCTTTGTTTGTTCTTGACAAACATGCTTTGTTGTAGATAATGAGTATAGGTATATATATTAAAGGCTTTGACAGGGAAAAGTAACCAGGCTAAAAACTGTCAGGGAGGCGGAACCATAGACTGCGAGTTCTGCTCTGGAATTACCTGGTGAAGTTCGCCCTTGAGCTGACCACTGAACGGGTTTTGACCTAACTAGGTGGCTCCGTTTGGCCCGACGTTATTGAGGCAGTCCATCACGATACAGTTGTGGATACGAGTGGCCTTGTGTTGTCACAAGGCAAGCAGGGTGGTACCACGAGAGTTACGCTCTCGTCCCAGCAGGGACGAGAGCGTTTTTTTGAATTGGTATAAAGTTCTATTTTTTATCAGTAAATGCGTTGGAGGTGTAGCATTATGGACTTATTTGAACAACTGGAACAAGTTCGTACTGAAGCTCTGGATAATCTTGTCACTATTGATAGCCAGGTTGACCTGGTTACATGGGAGAAGCGTTATTTTGGCCGTAAAGGGCTAGTTACGCAACAGTTACGCTCTATCGGCAGCTTGCCCCAAGAGGAGCGCAAGACCTTTGGACAGCGGCTCAATGATATTAAACAAGAGCTATCTACGGCTTATGAAGCGCACGCGCAACAGGTTAAACTTGCAGAGATTGAAGCGGAATTAGCTTCTGGCGCTGTGGATGTGACCTTGCCGGGCCGCGCTGTGGCGGCAGGCCATTTGCATCTGACAACCCAGACATTGCGGCAGATATATGGTATCTTTGCCAAGATGGGCTTTGAGGTTTATGAAGCGCCGGATGTTGAGTTGGAAAAGCTTAACTTCGATATGCTTAATATCCCGGCTTATCACCCGGCCCGCGATATGTGGGATACGTTCTGGGTTGATGAGCAGCGGCTATTACGTACCCATACTTCTCCGGGACAGGTCCGGGTGATGCGGGAGCGTTATCCAGAACCTATCCGGGTGATTTTGCCGGGTAAGTGCTACCGTTACGAGCAGATTACGGCGCGCAGTGAGCACCAGTTCTACCAGGTCGAGGGGCTTGCTGTGGGGCGTAATATCACGATGACCGACCTAATTGGCACCCTGACCCAGTTCACACGGATGTTCTATGGTGCGAGCCGTACAACGCGGGTGCGCAGCTCATATTTCCCCTTCACCGAGCCTAGTATTGAGGTTGATACTGATTGCATCCTCTGTGGAGGTAAAGGTTGTCCGGTCTGTAAATATACCGGCTGGCTCGAGATCGGTGGTGCTGGGATGACCCACCCGGTGGTCTTGCAAAACGGCGGTTACGATCCTGACGAATGGAGCGGTTTTGCCTTTGGTCTTGGTGTGGAACGTCCGGCTATGATGAAGTATGGGGTTGAGGATATTCGTCTGTTCTATCGTAATGACTTGCGCTTCTTGCGCCAATTCTAGGGGGGATAATTATGCGTGTACCCTTATCCTGGTTAAATGATTATGTTGATGTAAAAGATATACCGGTCCAGGAACTCCGGCAACGGTTAGACCTGGCCGGCCTTGAGGTTGAAACTGTCGAGATTATCGGTTATGAGGGTTCCGAGCTTCCCTGGGACCCTGAGAAGGTGATGACGGCGGAGGTGCTTGCGGTGCGTCCTCATCCTGATGCGAATCGCCTGGTATTGGTCGAGGTAAATTATGGCGGTGAGGAGCACGAAATTGTGGTCACCGGGGCGCCGAGTCTCTTTGCCCGTAAAGGGGAATCTGATTTGCATTTGAAGGTCGCTTTTGCGTGGGAAGGAGCCATACTTTACGATGGTCATAGTGAGGAGTGGAAAAAGCATAAACTTAAGCCCACTAAGATTCGTGGCGTTCCTTCGCGCGCGATGGTCTGCTCCGAGAAAGAGTTGGGATTGGCCGAGGAACAGACAGACATTATTTATCTATCTCCCGATACCCCGGTGGGGTTGCCGTTGACCGAGGTTCTCGGGGATTATATCCTGGACTTCGATATCAAAGGCCCATTCGGGCATCTTCAATCCATTTATGGTATCGCGCGCGAGGTGGCGGTGTTGGTTGACCGGCCCTTCAAGCGTGAGCCTTTAGAGGCAATCCGTCGCTTGCAACTCAACGTGGTTAAACAGCCAGAATTTGTCGAGCTTGAAATCGCGGACCCGGATCTTTGTCCTCGCTACACTGCTACAATGATTCGCGGTATTACCATCCAGCCCTCCCCTTTGTGGATGCAATTGCGGTTGAAGCGCGCCGGAATGCGGCCCATTAATAACATCGTAGATATTACAAATTATGTGATGTTGGAATTGGGGCAGCCCCTTCACGCCTTTGACTACAAACATCTGCGCCACCGGGCCGGCAGTGAAAAACCGGCGATTATTGTGCGCCGTGCCGGTGATGGCGAGCAGATGAAGACGTTGGATGAGGAACTCCGTACCTTTGATGGTGAGATGTTGCTCATTACGGATGGCGGCGGTCCGGTGGCCGTTGGTGGCGTAATGGGCGGTCTGGAGAGTGAAGTCGAAGCAACAACCCAAGATGTCTTACTTGAGGCCGCAAGTTTTAACTTTATTAATATCCGCCGCACTAGCCAGACCCTCAAGCTGTTCACTGAATCCGCTTCACGTTTTGGTAAACGTGTGGATTCTGAATTAGCCTTGGTTGCCGGGGCGCGGGCGGCTGAACTGATGGCTGAGTTAGGCGGTGGTTCCGTGGGTACTGTTGCCGGTGATTTATATCCCGGTAAGCCAGAAATGACGGTTATCCAATATGACCCCGCGTTAGCCCAGCGGATTTTGGGGGTTGAGGTTCCGGTCGCCGAGCAACAGCGAATTCTGACAGCATTAGAGTTCCAAGTCGTACCGGTTAACAGTAGTGGGGAAGACATTGTCTGGGATGTAACCGTGCCCTCTTATCGCCTAGATGTGCGAATTCCGGTGGACTTGGTTGAGGAAATCGGGCGTGTCTGGGGATATGATCAGTTCCCTCACACTCTGATTACCGAAGAGTTACCCCCCTTACGGCATAACAAAGAACTGGAGAATACTGAGCGGATTCAGGATATTATGGTGGGATTAGGTTTGGATGAGATTATCACTTATTCCCTGGTAGGGCCTGAAGATGAGGTTTTGCTCCATCCTGTCGCGGGTCAGTCGCTTGAATTGCCGGGTACACCGGTCGTGTTGCGCAACTCGATAGCGCCGGAGCGTTCCCAGATGCGGCGTTCACTTTTGCCCGGTATGCTACGGACTGCATGGTCCAACCTGCGTTTTATGGACTACATCGCGGTCTTTGAAGTGGGCAGTATCTACTATAAAGTCGGGGAACCCAATCTTGAAGCCGGGGATACCGGTGTTGCGGAACCCCGCCAGCTAAGTGTTTTATTGACCGGGCCACGCCAGGGCCGTTGGTGGCAGGAGACCGACCGGGAATACGTGGACTACTTCGACCTGAAGGGTATTGTAGAGGCGTTATTGGCCCGTTTGGCCTTGGTTGACCAGGTTGCGTGGTCTAAGGGGGCACATCCCGCATTCCATCCGGGTCGCTGTGCCAAAGTTGCATTGGGCGATAAGACGCTGGGGTATATGGGGGAATTACATCCCTTGGTGCGAGAAGCCTTTGATTTACCTGAGCAGCCGGTGGTGGTGCTGGAATTGGATTTGGCAATCTTAATGGAAGCTGCTGAGGCCGCCGACGCGGAGAAGAAGGTGGGTACAATGGCAACGTATGCCCCGGTCTACGAGGACTTGGCCTTTGTAGTAGACGAGGCGGTTCCCGCCCTGGATTTACAGCGGGCCATTGTTAAAGCCGGTTATCCCTTGGTCGCTGATGCGTTGTTGTTCGATGTTTACCGTGGCCCCCAGGTGGGGGAAGGGCGCAAGAGTCTGGCGTTTGCTTTGACTTATCAGGCTCCAGATCGTTCTCTCGATGAGAAAGATGTGGGAAAACTGCGTAACCGCATTATCAAGCAATTAGAACGCGGTTTGAAGGCTCAGTTGCGTACTGCGTAGAGATGAAAGACCCGGTTTCCGTCGCTTAGATAGAAACCGGGTCTTTAAATCTTTAACCCAATACCTCTTCAAGTATTTGTGCTACTCCATCCTCGTTATTGGTGGGCGCGATACGCCAGGCCAACGCTTTGATTTCTGGCCGTGCATTTCCCATCGCCACACAGTGCTCAAAGGATTGGAAGACTACCATATCGTTGAGACTATCACCAAAGTAGATCACTTCTGCATTACGATAGCCTCGTTCCTGTACCAGCTTACACAAAGCGGTATCTTTTCGCGCTTGTTTATGGTTGATCTCGACCCAACTGTGTGTAGGCGTGGGTTGGTAGACGAGATATGCCCGGTCTGCTATGCTGGGTTTGAGCACCTCATAAAGCTGCTGCCCACGTTCTGCCGTGTCACATGTGGAAATCTGTGCCGGACGCACATTGAAGAGTTCGTCCAGTGTACTAACTTCGGTGTAAGGTTGGTAGGGGCGATTCGTGATGAGTTTAGACACTTCGCTTTCCTGGGCTTGTGCTTCTTGTCCCTGGGGATAGATGTAACGTGTGACCGCATCTTCTCCATACACCAGGGGGGTGTAGCCATTACCAAGCATAACTTCTGCAACCTCTCTTATAATCTCCGGGGCGAGAAAAAGCCCTTCTTGGATGTCCCCGTTCTCTATACGGAAAACCCCGTTGAGGCTGATGGCCGTGACTTTATGGCCGAGTTGCTCCACGTAACGCCGGGCCGGCCACGGATTAAGCCCGGTGACCAGGGCCACGGGAACGCCGCGTTGTACAAGTGCCTGCAATGTGCGCTGTGTGCGTTCTGTGAGGATTCCCCGGTCATTGGCCAGGGTCCCGTCAATATCTGTGGCGACAAAGCGGATATTCGTCATGGCTTAGCGTTTATAGTTCTCTATAATGGCATCAAGTGACATCTTGGGAGCCGCTTCTTGTACCATGCGAACCCGTTCGCAATATCCTAAGCGTTCTTTATCGTGATAGAAAACGCCCAGGTATTGGGTGTCTGTTACCAGTGCCAGTTGCAGCGCTGCCGCTAAATCGCTGGTGTCATGATCCTCTGGAATAAGTTGGGTGATCTCGCGATAGTGGGCATAGGTGTCGTTAAAGGTAATACACGGGCTGAGCACCTGGATAAAGGCGAATCCAGGATGTTGAATTGCTTGCATAATGATGTCCGTCATTTCCTTAAGCTTGTTGGAGAAACAGCGGGCGACAAACGATGCATTATAGCTCAGGGCCATCATAATGGGATTTAAGGGTGTTTCTTGGGTGCCGTAGGGAGCGGCTTTGCGGTGCATACCCGTGGGGCTGGTGGGAGAAGGTTGCCCTTTAGTCATCCCGTAGATGCTGTTATCCATAACGATATAGGTGATGTCAATATTGCGTCGCGCCGCGTGCGGCATATGTCCACCTCCGATACTGAACCCGTCGCCATCCCCGCCTACTGCGACCACGGTTAAATCTGGATTGCCCAACTTGATACCGGTTGCCAATGGCAATGGCCGACCATGAACGCCGTGGAAGCCATAGGTTTTGATAAATGCCGGGAACCGGCTGGAGCAGCCAATCCCGGAGGCGACAACGATTTCTTCATGTGGAATCTCTAATCCGGCAAATGCCTTAGTCAATGCATTCAGTACTGCATAATCTCCACATCCGGGGCACCAAATGGGCTTCACGCCACTTTTATAATCTTTCGCTTTTAACTGGCCCATCTTAGCAACCCTCCTCTTCCGCAATCATTTTCACCACAGCATCACAGATCTCTTGCACTTTGAAAGGCACACCTTGTTCTTTTGCCAACGTATGGAACTGGATATTAAGTTTATAGAGTGCTTTGTAGTAACGGTGCTCAACCATCCGGGCCAATTGAGAGGAGAAGTTCAACTCCGGTACCAGGACCGCCTTTTTATGCTTAAAGAAGCTCAACATCGCTTCATCAGGCATCGGCAATAACGTGTGGGGGTAGATTGCCTCGACCTTAATCCCACGTTTCTGTAATAAATCCATCGCTTCACGTACTGCCCCACGGGTGCTCCCCCAGCCAATAATACCGAAGGCCGCATCTTCCTCACCCCAGCGGCGTGCTGTAGAAGCCCAATCTTTTAACAGCTTGCGTGCTGTCTCGGTCTTCTTAGCCCGTTTTTTCATCATCTTCTCGTGGTTCGCCGGGTCTTGGTCGGGATACCCGTACTCATTGTGTTCCAGACTTTCGGCCAGGTATATGCCGCCGGACATACCCGGCAAGGCCATCGAGGAGATACCATCTTCGGTATCTTTGTAGCGACGGTAATCCTCTGCCAGTTCTTCCTCGGTGGGGAGGCGACGCTCCAAGACCGGGTTCCACAGCTTGGTATCCCAGGGCATAGTCTCTAACCGGGAGGCCATTGCCTGGTCGGAAAGTACGATGACCGGGGTCTGGAAATACTCTGCCAGGCTGAAGGCGTTAATCATTGAGTAGTAGCAGTCTTTCACCGAGTCCGGGGCTATCACGAACCGGGGCGCGTCTCCGTGCCCGCCATATAGTGTCAAGAATAGGTCACCTTGTGAGGTCTTAGTAGGCAGCCCTGTGGAAGGTCCCGCCCGTTGTACATTGACCAGCACTATGGGAACCTCTGTGATGCCGGCCAGCCCCAAGGCTTCGATCATCAAGGAGAAACCTGGTCCAGAAGTTGCCGTCATCGCCTTTTTGCCGGCGAATGCTGCCCCGATAATCATATTAATGGATGCAATTTCATCCTCAGCTTGGACTAGTGTCCCCCCAAACGAGGGAAGATACTTCGCCAGAGTTTCCATAATCGGTGTGGCCGGGGTTATGGGATAGCCGCTATAAAATTGGCATCCGGCAGCCAGTGCTCCCATAGCCATAGCCTCCGCCCCGGTGATGAGGATGCGCTCTTCGATAGTATCGGGATCAGGGAGGGGCAGCGCGTGATCAAAGGGGGCCGTATAGTGCTCTTGGATATACTCATATCCCTTGCGCAACGCTGCCAGGTTTTTGGTGAGCGTGTCCTTGTGTCGCTGCATCCGGCGTTCCACAACAGCTTTTGTCATTTCCCAGTCAAAGTTGAATAAACAGGTTAAAGCTCCTAACAGCACAAAGTTTTTGCCCCGCGCCCAATCGAGGTCTGTCGCGATTTCTGTGGCTGGTATAGGATAAGTTACGCCACCATAGCTCTCTGGGACTTCTACTGCGTTGGTGTCATAGATCAATGTGCTCATCGAGCAGAGATGATCGTTACATTCTGTCCAGGCTTGCTGATTCATTGCAACCAGGACATCGGCTTCATCGCCCTCACTCATAACCCGTTGGGTGCCGATACGGGCCTGGTAGAGGACTTGTCCGCCTTTGATTTCCGAAGGGTAGGTACGGAAGCTATACACTTCCAAACCGGCACGCGCAGCGATGCGGGAGAAGATATCTCCGATGGTGATAGTTCCTTCACCTCCCTCCCCGCCGACACGCACCACGACCGTTGATTCCGTTTGCGTCATGCTACCTCCAATACAAAGTTAGGTATAAATATAATGTGCCTATGATTCCGCTTCACCATTAGTATGGACGATGGCTGTAATTTGTCCTGTTCCCCAAGACTCCACCTGTCCTTGGGGGCCGAGAGCTAACGCCATACCATTGGGTATTCCTAATGCTAGATGTCCGGGGCGCGCTTTGAGCGCTTCCCGTATGTCAAGAGTTTCTTCTGTTGAGGTGAAGTGGGGGATGGCTATGATGTTGTGCAGGAAGTTGAGTCCTGGGTTAAGTTGTTGTCTATTTTGGGGATTGGTGAACCATGTCCCCAATGCGGCAGCTCCTTCCCCGTCTCCTACTACCATAAGCCCTTGGAATGTGGAAAAACTGTGGACAATTTGTCTTAATAAGGGCGTATTCCACAGTGCCTGCACCAGGTTTAGAGGCTGTCCCCCCCCGATGTAGAGGATACCGGCCTCAGCGATTAATGAAACAATGCCGGGGTCCTGGAATTGCTGGCGGGTCATATCTTTTAGGGCAAAAGCCTCACCTGTAGGCCCGCCTAACAACATATAGTGTTCCAGGAGTCCTTCTGCTTCGGTCTGGTCGCCATCAGAAACTATGACTACCATTGGGCGGTCCAGATTCGCAACGCTCAGGATTTGGGCATCGACGATGTCCGTCTCGCCCCGTTGCCACTGCCCGCCACCGGATAAGATAATCCAGCCTTCGCCATCTAGCCAATGTAAAGGCCCTTGTTGTGTCATTTGGCCTCCATCAGTAACCGGCATAGGGATGCGAACATCACTGCCGTGCCGTTGAGTAATGCGCGCTCGTCAATATCGAAGCGCGGATTGTGATGCGGCCACGCTTCCCCTTCAGGTTGTGAGCCAACGAAGAAATAACATCCGGGAATTTCGCGGAGGAAGAAAGCTGCGTCCTCACTGGCCATCGTGCGGGTTCCAATGGTTAACGCGCCTGGACCAAGGACATCCTTGATGACCTCTTGCACGATTTGTGTAACTTGCGGGTCATTCTCCACCGCCGGGGAGAGGGATTTTAAATCAAGTTCGATCTCTGCTCCCATCATCTGTGCAGTGCTGTGGAGGATTGCCCGCAGTCGCTCTTCTACCATTTCCCGCACTTCCGTTTTGAAGGTGCGGATAGTGCCTTTCAGTTCGGCATTATCCGGGATCACATTAAAAGTATCACCACTGAGTAATTGCCCTACGGTGATGACGGCTGAGTCCAACGGGTCTATGTTGCGGCTGACAATGGTCTGTAATGCAGTGATGCCTAGTGCGGCTGTGACGATAGGGTCGATGGTTTCCTGGGGTTGTGCCGCGTGCCCTCCCTTGCCCGTAATCTTGGCTTGCCAGGATTGCGCGCTTGCCATTACCGGGCCTGGGGTTGCGGCAACGCTGCCGGCAGGGCTGGAGTTCCAGACGTGCAGGGCTAATACTGCATCGGGGCGCGGATTTTCCAGGACGCCCTCGTTGACCATAACCTCTGCCCCGTTCATTCCTTCTTCGCCAGGTTGGAAAACCAGCTTCAGTGTGCCTTGCCAGGCATCCCGGTTTTCGACCATCAGGGTGGCGATCCCCAGTCCAATAGCTATGTGGGCATCGTGTCCACAGGCATGCATAACGCCGGTATTTTCGGAGGCATACGCGACATCGTTCATCTCTTGAATAGGAAGTGCGTCCATATCGAAGCGCGCCATAACTACCGGCCCAGGGCCATTTTCCAGCAGCCCTACCACGCCGGTGTAGGCAATACCGGTTTGTACCGCATAGCCTAAATTCTCCAGTACTGCTGCTATTTTCGCGGCTGTATGGTGCTCCTGGAAGCCCAATTCGGGGTGACGGTGAAAATACCGCCGCCAGGTTACGAGTTGTTCGGAGATATGCTGCGCTTTATCTAATGCTTTCATATAACTACCCCTCGCAGAGTTTCTCAATGCTACTATACCAAGTGTAGCGTGTTCTAACTCTACAACAAGTCACTAATGTCCCATAATTTACAAGAAAATAGCAGGAACCCGGCTTCTGTCACTGATACAGAAGCCGGGTTCCTGTGGTCTTTTTATCTTAAAGGTCGTAAATCTCGGTGTATTTTTCCCGCATATAATCAAGCAGGGGTTGCGCTTGTATCTTCTGGCCCAGTTCGCGCTCCACTAGCTCGGCAGAGGTGAACTTGGCCCCGTGGCTGTGGACTCTCTTACGCAGCCATGTGAGGAGGGGGGCGAATTCACCTTGAGCGAATAGGTCTTCGACATCGGGGATGTCCTGGCGTGCTTGGGCGTAGAGCTGTGCGGAGATGATGTTGCCGATGGTGTAGGTGGGGAAGTAGCCTAATGTGCCGTGTGACCAGTGGACATCTTGTAAACAGCCGACCCCATCATCGGGTGGGATGATGCCCAGGTACTCCTGGTATTTGGTGTTCCAGGCTTCGGGAACATCTTTAACTGCCAGTACCCCGGTGAGCAGGTCTTTCTCTAATTCAAAGCGAACAAAGATGTGCATGTTGTAGGTCACTTCGTCGGCTTCTACCCGGATAAAGTCCGGTTGTACTTTGTTAATAGCGCGATAGAAGTGGTCCAGGTCAATATCTGCCAGTTGTTCAGGGTAGAAGGCGCGGAAAATGGGGTAGTAGTATTTCCAGAATGCCTTGCTGCGGGCGACCTGATTTTCCCATAACCGGGATTGGGACTCGTGCATACCCAGGGACGCGCCTTGGGCCAGGGGGGTGCGCTCGAATTTCTCCGGGATGCCTAACTCGTAAAGTGCGTGTCCGCCTTCGTGAATTGTGCTGAACACGGCGGATTGCGGGCGGTGGGGGAGCAGGCGTGTCGTAACCCGGACATCTTTGGTGGAGAAGTTGATGGTAAAGGGGTGTGGTGCCTTATCCTGACGGCCACGATTGAAGTCATAACCGATATCTCGCAGCAGGAGCATTGTGAAGTCCCATTGTCGCTCCGTATTATAGGCGTCTTTGGAGAAGAAGGTATCGTCAATGGAGTCTTTATCGGCAATCTCGCGCACCAGGGGTTTAAGCCCGGTTTTCAAATCACTGAAGAGTGCCTCGACCTGGGTGGTTTTCATCCCCGGCTCGAAGAGATCTAGGAGCGCGTCATAAGGGTGCTCTTCGTAGCCCAGGTAGTCGGCCCGGCGAATGTTGAGGTCGATTACTTTTTCTAGGTGGGGTTGGTAACCGGCGTAAGACTTGTTTTTGCGAGCCTCGCGCCAGGCTACGAAAGCCTGTGTTGAAACACGGCTTTCTTCTTCGACAAATTCAGTCGGAATCTTGGTGCGTTGGTCAAATCCCCGGCGTGTGATACGTACCAGACTGGCTTCGTCACTGTCATAGGCTGTGTCCTTCACTTCCTCTTCCGCAGCTTCCAGGAGGCCCTTAAGTTCATCAGATGTGAGCATCTGGTGGGCTAGTGAATTCAAAGTAGCTAATTGTTCGGAGCGTGCCTCGACACCCTCTAATGGCATATAGACCTCTTGGTCCCAGTTCAATACAGCAGCGGCATATAACAGGTCATTGGGACGGCCTAGATATGCCTTGAGTTTCTCGACGTTTTTTCCCATAGATATTTTCTCCTTAAAGGATTGGCGGCCCCTGGAATTTGTGAGATTTATCTACACCCGGCCGTCAAAATGTCAGTTTTTCTATAATGGTTATATGATTTGGTTAGCTTTGCTTATTATACAATAAGGATGCTTAATGTGTCTCTGAGATTTTGCCAAACTCTACACGCTATTTGTTACCTCACCGGGGGACCGGGGGAGCATTGAGTCGCCCTGTCTTCCCAAAGGGTGATGGCCTAAATACGCTGCCCGTGAGTCCACTCGCCAGGCTTTAAGATGGCGTGGGTGATATTGAAGGCGTGGGTGAGAGGGTCGGTGTTGGACTGGCGGGAGTGGGCGTTGTGCTTGGTGACGGTTGCGCGGTTGTTGATGGGGTCGCAGTCGGGCCGGTTGTTGATGTGGCCGACGGTGTTGCGGGCGTGGTCCCGGTCGGCGTTGGCGTTGGTAGCGTCGGTGATGGTGTTGGCGTGCCGGTCCCCGGTGTCGGTGTATTTGTACCGGGTGTCGGTGTTGGTGTGACCGTCTCCCCCGTTGCTGTGGGAGTTGGGGTTGGTGATCCCGTTCCTCCTGGCGTAGGTGTCAGTGTCGACGTGATCGCCGGCGTCAAGGTCGGCACTGGGGAGAAGGTCGGTGTTAAGGTGGGGATCAAGGTTCCCGTTGCGGTAGGGGCCAATGTCGGCGGAACTAGGGTTGGCGTGCCGGTTGTGTCAGGCGTGGGGGTGAATGTTGGCGGGAGCGGGGTGAAGGTCGGTGTGAGTGTGATTATAGGAGTGCCGGGTGTAATAGGTAATGGCGTCGGTGTGGGCATTATAATCCGGTTAGGCGGCAGATATAGTGCTTGTCCAACATAAATGCTAGTTCCTCTTAAGCAGTTAGCCTCTTGGATTGTGGCAATCGTGGTGCCGTAATTAACAGCCAGCCTGAATAGTGTATCACCCGGCTGGACATAGTAGATACGCCATGTTGGCGGCGGCCCGCATAGATACGGTTCCGGGGTCGGTGTCGTTAAAGCTCCTGGTGGCAAATAGATAATATCACCGGTGTTCAAGTCTAAGGCACTCCGGCAATTAGCTTGTAGCAGTATATAGGTTGTTACCCCCGCTCTCCATGCCAGAGTGTAAATCGAATCCCCTTCTTGAACTTGCCACGGAACCCAGCCTTCAGGGATGGCGCATTGTTCGATGACCGGTGAGGCCGGTGTAGCGGATGCCGGCGGCGGGACTGTTGTGACTGTTCCGGGAATAGACGTGGGGAATAAGGTTGCCGTGGGAATATAGGATACTCGCGTAGGGCGTTTGATGATCATATCTGGATCGACTTGAATCGCGCCACTGCTCCCCAAAATCATGGCCAGGGAGAGCATACCGGCCAGCAGTGCGCTTATCAAGCGAGTGAGGGATTTTGTGTTCAATTCGGCCTCCGCAATGTGCTACTTCTTATGCTCATTAGCGATTGGAAGGACAAAGCAGAATGTACTGCCTACTTTTGGTTCTGTCTCTACCCAGATGCGCCCGCCGTTGGCCTCAACCAATGCTTTGGCTACCGCCATCCCCACACCGGTCTCGCCCATCCCTTGTACCAAGGTTTGCCCGGCCCGGTAGAAACGTCGGAATACACGTGGCATGTCTGCCGGGGCTATGCCGCCACCGGTATCAATGACAGAAATACGCAAGTAGCGCTGGTCGCCATTTCCTTCTGGATGTTCCTGCTGAGCCGCGACTTTGACAACTGAACCTTCCACCGAGCATAACGCCGCATTCGAGAGTAACCTTAACATAATCTGGTATAGGGCATCCCGGTCAGCGCGGACATTGGCCGAATCCGGTGGCAAATCAAGCTTTACAGAGAGACGTCGTTCCCGGAAACGGGCTGTTAACCCTTGTACTGCATCTTTGATAATTGCGATCAGGTCCACGGGTTCTGCTGAAATCTCCAATGGCCGGGTCTCAGGTGAGGTAAAGGTAATGAGTTCATTCAGAAGGTGCCCCATCTGTTCAACATTGGCCTTGACCCGTTCCAGGAATTGCTGTTGCATTTCGGTGAGAATCCCGGCTTGTTCGGCCAAGAGTAGATCGGTATAGCCGGTCAGGGCCGTCATCGGGGTGCGGAATTCGCTGGCCAGTCCGGCGATAGCTTCCTGTCGCTCGGCGGGATTTTCTTCTGTGTGTAGCGTAATCGCTAATCCGTCAGGTTTACCGTCCCGCCCGGCAAGCGTCACCAGGTCGGCTTCGATAACTTTATCGGGTTCAGTAAGGGTTAAATGTGCCCGGCGACGGCTCTGGGGGTCTGGAGAAAGCAGTTCTGCTATCGTCTTGGCCCAGTGAGGATCGGGATAGAGGCCGTCAGCCGGCATCCCATCCAGATCACCACTGGGCACACGCATCATCTGGCGCACCAGGGCATCGGCCATCCTGATGTCGCCATCTTTATCAACAATAAGTAGTCCGACGGTCATATTGGCGCTGGTTTTCTGTTCAATCTCACTTAACGCTTCTTTTTGAGCTTGTCTGGTTATATCTAGCTCATGCTGCATCTTGTTGTAGTGCTTTTTAAATGCGGATTGTGCCTCTTGCATATCATCTATTTGGGCTTTAGCATCCGCTAACTCTTCTGCCAGGCGATTGCGTTCTGTAATTAACATATCCCGGTCGTGAGCCAATTCTCGTACTTCATTTTGCCAAAAGTTAACTTCAATATCCGGGTTTTGCTGTGCTTGTGCTTGGTCAAGTTGCGCTTGTAGTTTTAGCAGTTGCCGGTCCCGGTTCTTGATTTCGGAGACTAATACATTGATACGCCCGCTAAGGGTCTTACTCTCTTCTTTGGCGGTATTGAGGGCCATTTCCAATTGTTGTTGGCTTTCGCCTTGCCCCCGCATTTGACTTAAGATAGGCTTCACGGACGCCTGTTTCTTGGCGCGTGCAATACTGGTGGCCAGCAGCATCGCTACCAGTTGGTGGGTTTCTTGTTGGTTGGTTCCCCAGCGTTTGCGTTTATCAAGGTTTCCTAGGAGTAGCAGTCCCAGGCGTTCTTCGCGTTGGCTTAAGGGTAAGACCAGGAGTGGCCCTGACTCTTTGCTGCCTAGCCGGGCATAAAGTCCTTGTAACCAGGGCGGATTGAAGGGTGACTGGATGGTCTGTGCTTTTTGGGTCTCCCAGGCTTCTTTGAGTGTGGCGTATGCATCCAAGCTAAGCTCCGGTGTCTCTATTTGTGCCGTCATTGGCGGATGCACTGCCACTATACGTACATAGTCCGGCTTATCCTCTTCAGCCAGGGCCACAGCGCAGATTTCGGCATCAAGTAACTGAGCCAAGCGTGAGGAGGCGATAATCAATGCCGGTTCCACATCCCTGGACGCCTCGACCCCTTGCATGGTGTTTTCTAACAACTTTAGATCAGGAAGCGTGACCGTTTCTTTTAAGCGTGGGGGTGTTGCTGCGGTCCCGTTCTGCAATTGGTGGCTCACAAGGATCGTCAATAACGGGTAGGCTGCCATGATAGCCAGTCTGTCCCAACCGGAGATATGAGATTGCATATCGGGCCAGAGGAGTTGCGCGATAGATCCCCCTAACCAGAATGCCAGGGTGATAATACTCCATTCCCATTCTGCGGGCCGTATGATGATTAGTGCGGTTAAGCCAAGCAGGAATGCCAGAGTCGTTGCCGCTTCCCAGGTGATTTCCTGGAATGTGCCGTTGTAGGCATAGTTAGCTGCACTCAGGGCCGGCCATGTATAGAGGCTATAGACATAGAATCCCAAAGCCAGTATTGCCAAACCCCTTACAACCCAGGTCTGCCATTGCTCGTCGCGGGGACTGAGCATAGCCCAGATGGCGAGAATTACGCTGAGGAAACCAAAGAATCTTTCTGTGGGGGGCATAATAATGGAAGCGGAGATGATATTAACGTTACTTAAAAGCCCCAAGACTATTAAGACCAGACGCCCGGTTAGCATTCCTGCCACGGCCCATGTCCAGCGTTTAACCCATGCTGATTCTCGCTGTTGCACCGCCGTAATTGTAAAAAGGGCTTGTTGCAACGCGAACAATGAGACCAGGAAATAAACCAGATTGCCTGGTGGTTGTGTTATCAGTCGTACAGTTTCGTAAAGGATGTTCATTTCTACTTCCACCTCGAGGCTTTTTATCGCCACCACCATTTCTTCTTGTGTAAAGGCATACCTATTGTACAACGGTTGATTCAATTATAGAACAAAGGGAGTAAGTTACAAGGCCGCGACTTTTAGGGACTTGACATCATGGGCATTCATATCTACAATTTTCTATGTGACTTCATATAAGCAAGAGAAGGATTTAACCCTTATAGCATGGCCTATTTCCAGATTGGGGGAAGGGATTGCGGCCCTTGCCCACAAGAGCGGGCTATCAGGACAAATCCCCGCAGTCCCTAGCAACATCCCCGTGACCCTGGAGGATGCCGGGATAGAGTCCTGGGGACGGTGGTTAGAAGCTGTTGTCAGCCCGTTAGGTCTGGAAGTTGAACCGGTCTCGCTGCTTTATACCGAGGTTTCCCGGTTTATCCGGCGGTCTGGTCCGGCGCTGCTTTACCTGCCGGGGGATGATGGCCCACGATTTCTTGCTGTATTAAAAAGTACGCGCCGTTATGCCTACTTGCTGGCTTTGGATATGAATGTCCACCGGGTAGAGGTGGAACTGATACGCTCGGTATTATGTCAGGAGCTGGAAACACCTCTCTTGCCTGTGGTTGGTCAGATACTTGAAGATGCCGGTGTCCCTGATTTCCGTCGGCCATCTGCTCAAGCGGCGATTTTGCGCGAGCAACTCAGTATGAGTCAGATTCAGGGTGGCTGGCTTCTCCGGTTATCGCCAGGGGCTAACTTGTGGCAGCAGATGCGCTGTTCACGTTTGCACCGGCCTTTGTTAGTTTTATTAGGGGCCAATATTGCACAGCAGATGTTGCAACTCCTGGCCTGGTGGGTAGTCGGGCGCGGTACGCTAAGTGGGTATTTCGATTGGGCGTGGCTGTGGGCTTGGGCCTTGATTTTATTAACGGCTATTCCTTTCCAGATGCTGATGACCAATGCCCAGAGTACGTTTTCAATAGGCACCGGCGGGCTGTTCAAGCAACGTCTGCTCTACGGTATTTTACAGTTGGATCCGGTACAAATACGTCACCAAGGAGCAGGGCAATTCCTGGGACGGGTCATGGAATCTGAGGCTGTGGAGTTGTTAGCTTTAGGGGGTGGCCTTACGGCTATTTTGGCAGTAGTGCAACTTACTGTGGCGGCCTGCGTGTTGGTCTTAGGTGCCGGGGGCTGGTGGCACGTCTTATTGCTCTTGCTGTGGACTTTGGTGAGTCTGTTTCTGAGTTGGCGTTATTACCGGCATAGCCGTTCCTGGACTGTGGCCTATCGTGATATGACCAATGATTTGGTGGAGCGTATGGTGGGCCATCGTACCCGGTTGGCCCAAGAGGATTATGAGCATTGGCACGACGCTGAAGACCAGGCCCTAGACCGCTATCTGAAGCTCTCTGAGAAGTTGGACCGTATCGGCATCCAATTGAATGCTTTTATTCCTAGAGGGTGGATTACCCTTGGTCTGTTGGGAATTAGCTATGTCTTTTTGCTGGAACCTGACTCTTGGGCGGCTTTGGCTATTAGTCTGGGGGGCGTAATGCTGGCCTCCCAGGCATTGAATAGCCTGGTGCTGGGGACCCAGAGTGTGGTGGGGGCGTTGACGGCCTGGAAACAGGTGACGCCTATTTTCCAGGCCGCCGCCTCTCCCAGCGCGCCGCAGTCATTGGATTATGTGTTGGCGTCGGAGTTCCGTCCCCAGGTGGGAAATAAGGGCCAGACTGTCGCTGGCGCGCGCCCGCTTCTGATTGCTCGCGAGTTGGATTTCCGGTACCGAGATTATGGGCACACGGTGCTCAAATCCTGTAACCTGCACATTCGTGAGGGGGAGTGTCTCTTAGTCGAGGGACCATCCGGTGGTGGTAA
Source organism: Anaerolineae bacterium (assembly GCA_016928755.1). Lineage (GTDB taxonomy): Bacteria > Chloroflexota > Anaerolineae > B4-G1 > SLSP01 > JAFGKB01. Next base: position 18,851 of record JAFGKB010000264.1, read on the forward strand.
GTCCACTTTGGCTTCTATCCTGGCCGGTTTACGCTCTGCTAATTCTGGATTATTGCTCTTGTGGGGCTTTGACCAGCAGACTTTGGGCCTGCCGGAGTGGCGGCGCAGGGTAGTTGTGGCCCCCCAATTCCATGAGAACCATGTATTTACCGAGACTTTCGCCTTTAACTTATTGATGGGCCGGCAATGGCCCCCTACTCCCCAGGATTTAGCAGATGCTGAGGTTATCTGCCGTGAGCTAGGGCTAGGGGATTTATTGGACCGTATGCCGTCGGGCTTTCAACAGATGGTGGGGGAGAGTGGCTGGCGGCTCTCTCATGGTGAGCGCAGCCGGCTGTATATCGCCAGAGCCTTGTTACAACCAGCGGATTTAATCGTCTTAGATGAGAGTTTTGGGGCTTTGGACCCCGAAAATCTTTACCTGGCATTGCGGTGCGTGTTAAACCGTGCCCCTACCTTGTTGGTGATTGCGCACCCATAGTTAAGGTCATTTTTAAAGCTTTATTTGTATAAGAAATAGTTGCAACCTATTCCGCCCTCGGTACGTATCTTAATTACGTGTTTGAGGCCGGAATATAATTGAACATAGCGCTTTCCAGGCTGAGCTTTTGACAAGGGCAAGGGTTCTTATACAATATTTTTAATAGTGATGTTCAGTTGCCGTACCCAATGGTTTTTATATAGGGGTGGTTTATTCTGTGCCTTAGGACGTCAAAATGAATATAGACCTGCTGCTTAAAATCGGTTCTTATTTAGCCTGGGGGATATTCCTGGGGACTGTGTCTGCGCTGCTGATCCGGGCGGCAGCCCGTGGTCAACTTTCAGCAGCGTTTGCCGGTCGCTCTGTGACAGCGATGATTTTCGCTTTGCTTGTGGTGATAGCCTCAAGCATCCTTAGTGCTAGTGTGGTCTTTATCCAACCCCAGGAAGTGGGGGTGGTGGTTTCTATTCTCTATGCTGAGGGGTTCCGTGACCAGCCGTTGCGGTCTGGCTTGCATTTGATTGTGCCCCTGGCCGAGGAGGTGGTTACCTATCCCATTTACTGGCAGACCTATACGATGTCTGTTAATCCGTTGGAAGGTGCGCAAGTAGGTAATGATGCGGTCGTTGCCCGTACCCGTGACGGGCAGGAAGTTTTTATTGATTGTTCTATTATCTTCCGGATCGACCCGGTGCAGGTGGTCTGGTTAAATGTGGATTGGCAGAACCGGTATATTGTGGATTTGATACGCCCGGTGACGCGGGGCTTGGTCAGGACGGAAGTATCGCAGTTTACGGTCGATGAAGTTAATAGCAATAAGCGGGAAGATTTGGAGAATTCCCTCAATGATAAACTGCGTGAGATTTTGGAGGAGAAGGGGTTAATGTTCGACCGTTTTGTGTTGCGCAATATCACTTTTTCTCCTGAGTATGCTGCGGCTGTGGAGCAAAAGCAGGTCGCACTCCAGCGGACCGCACAGCGTGAATATGAAGCCGAGCAAATTCGTAAACTGGCAGCCGGTCAGGCCGATCAGGTAAAGATTCTGGCGCAGGCGAATGCTGATGCACGGGTTATTCAAGCGACGGCTGAGGCGCGCGCGTTACAGTTAATTGCCGCTGTCTTGGGGCAGAACCCGAATTTACTCACGTACCAGTACATTAATAAACTATCACCGGCAATTAAGGTAATGTTGGTGCCGAGTAATGCGCCTTACATTTTGCCGTTACCGGATTTATATGCCGGGGAGGCTATAACGTCAGTATATTCAACCTCGACATTAACCGTTACGCCTGGGATTACGTTCCCTACCGGGATAATAACACCGGTCATAACGCCGGTACAGTAGCGGTTTTCTAAATTTCTAGGGAGCTTATCTTGTTGAGTTTGGGTAAGCATCGGGTTTTCAGGTTACACTTAATGAGCATTTACATAGTAGAGGAGGTAAAAAGTGGCTAAATCTTTGATGGAGAAATTGGGGCTTAAGCATTCGCAGACCCCCTTGGTGCAGAAATTGCGTGAGTGGGTTACCCGCGCAGCTTTAAGCGAAAAACACGCGTTGTATGGTGATTTGTCAACGGCTGCCGGTTCGTTCACGGCCTGGGTTGTCCAGGAGGATCCCAAGAAAGTTGATGCCTTTGCCCAGGGTCTGGGTAGTTTCACCGCCAGCATGGGAATTGATTTGCATTGGTTGTTGAACGAGCAGGTGGTGATCGCGCCGGAACTTAAAGAGTCGCTGGAAGATGTCGTGGCGTTGTATTGTCTGTCGTACTGGAAAGCCCTACAGGTACAGAATGATGTCCGGGCCTTCGCGATTTACCAATCTTGGCAGATGTCACCGGCTAAGGGCCGCAATCCTGAATTGAGCCAGAAGTTGTTCGCCGCCTTGATGGATAGGGGGCTTATTGAAGACCCGCCCTCTTCGTTGTTTATGGCCTCTGAGCAGGAGCGCGAGGCTTATGTCGTCGGGGCTATTCGCAAGGTGGCTCAGAATAACCAGCCAGAGTTTAACGCTGTTTTGAAAGAAGTTTTAGGACTGACCGAAGTTGAGGCAGAAGATGCGCCTATTGTCACCCCGCCGCCGGTTGAAGAACCACCTGCTCCACCGGTCAATGATGTAATTAGGGGTGATCCTCACGACCCCGAAGCGTAAATAGCCGGTTTAGATGGGCCGGTTTCTGGTAACAATTCGGATCATTTAACCAAAAAACACCACGTTGTAAATAACGTGGTGTTTTTGGATTATTTAATCTCGATGGCTGATTCCGGCGGGATAAAACCGGATGGCCACTTTGTTTGTTGGTTGTATTTCGCACCGCTGAAATTTGCCTCCAGGCCGTCTTCATCGAAGATCGCTTGGGTTAAATCTGCCCCTTGCAGATTAGTACCTTTTAAGATTGCGCCGGCCATATAAGCACCTACCAATGTGGCCTGGCTCAAATTTGCCCCACTGAGGTCTGTAATGTATAGATCCGCACCGTTTAGATTTACCTGGTACATATTGGCTCCGAAAAGATTGACATTGGCAACCACCGCGCCGCCCAGGTTGGCCTGATAGAGGTCTGTCCCAATCATATTCGCATAAAATAAATTAGCTCCCACTAAAGTCGCCTGTTGCATAGAGGCCCCATCTAGGATTGCCCCGCCTAAGTCAGCACCACTCAGGTCGGCTTCTCCCAGGTCTGCCCCCCGTAAATCCGCTTCGTTGAGGCTTCCGCCTGTCAGACTCACGCCATGCATATTAACCGCGATTAACCGTGCTTTTTTAAGTATTACGGCATTCAGGTTCACATCGGTTAAATCCACGCCGGTCAAGATGGCACCGGTTAAGTCCGCGCCGCTCAAGTCCGCCTTAATCCAGTCCAGGCGGGTCCCGCTGGTATAAGGCCCAAGTTGAGAAGGGACGATGGCCAGCCGCTCTGCCCCGGAATCCAGGATTACGCCGGTTAGCTTTGCCCCTGACAAGTCCGCGCCCATCATATTGGCCCCACTCAAATTAGTGCGCTCCAGGTTGGTATCCTTAAGTTGTGCGCCGCTTAAATCGGCACTGCTCAGATTGGTATCGCGTAGTTGTGCATGGCTAAGTTCCGCACTACTCAGATTCACGCCGATCAGGTTCATATCTCTCAAATCTTTACCGCGTAGATCAGCCCCCAGGCAGTCGGGTGGGCAATGCTCCGGCAGTGTCGATTGGCACCCGCTCAGGGGAATTGAGAGTATGATTAGTCCCAAGAGTAACAAGGGTTTCATTGAAAAGACCGTTCTTTTTTTCATACTTGGCTTAGTCCTGTTTAATGGCGGTTGGTGGGGGAGTAAAATCCTCCGGCCATATCGTCCGGTCATCATATTTTACTCCGTTAATCTCTGCATCTTTGATGAGCAGGTCTAACTCACCCGCGCTCATTTCATATAATGCGGGATCTAGCCCCATATCTATAGCACTGATCTCATCCGCCCATAGTTTTATTCCGCTGAGGTTCGCTCCGCTGAGGTTGGCCCCGCCCAGGTTGGCTCCGATTAAATTGGCTCCGGTTAAATTCGCCTCAAGCAGATTAGCCCCGGTGAGGTCGGCCCCAATAAGACTGGCCCCGCTGAGGTCTGCCCCGGCCAAATTTGCCCCCACAAGATTGGCTATATTCAGCCAACTCCCGCTGAGATTGGCCTCGATAAGCAAGGCCCCGTTCAACTCCGCCGCGCTTAAAGTGGCCCCGCTGAGTTCTGCTTTGTTCAGGTTCGCGCTGTTGAGATTGGTCTGTGTGAAATCCGCACCGTTTAAGTCCGCCCCGCTTAAATCCGCCCCAATCATAATCGCTTTGTCCAATATAATGCCGGCCAATTTGACATTGTTAAACGATACCCCGGTTAAATTGGCTTCATCTAGGTCCGCTCCTCTTAAATCGGCTCCATCCAGGAGGACTCCGCCCATATTGGCTTTTCGTAAATTCGTACCGATTAGTTTGGCGTTTCGCAAATCGGCTTTTTCTAAGTTGGCAGACTGTACAGATGCGCCGCTGAGGTCCGCCCCCCTTAGATCAACCCGGTTCAGTTGCGCTTTACCTAGATTTGCCTCTTGGAGATTGGCGTTATGGAGGTCTACACCGGTCAAGTCTTTTCCCGTCAGGGCTACCCCTACGCAGTCCGGCGGGCAATCCTGTGGCAGTCCCCGTCCGCAACCGGCCAGGATAGTGGCGATTATGGCCAGAGATAGGAAAATCTTTAGTGTGCTAAGCTTCATTTCTAAATCCTTCCGCTGCGATTGAAGTGAATGTAGGCAATCAGCAAGCCTGTGAGCAGGACAATGATTGGATAAGCAATCCGGCCGCTACGATTAAGACGTTGTGCCCAATCCTTATCCCGGAAGCTCCGGCCAATAATATCTATTAACAAGGTCAGACCACTTAAGCCATAAACCGCGAAATAGATATACTCGATAATCGTCTTGTAGTCCAGTGTGGGGAGTTCGCGGGTCACACGACCGTGTAGTATAGCCGTAATTAAAAGTGAGAGAATCCCAATCAGGCTTTTAGTTGTGATGGCGTCTAGGGGGAAGAAGAAGGTGAGATAACTGCCGATAATAAAAATAGCCGCCGGGGCTACGTTTTGGAGGACATAGCGCAGGGTGTCCCGGCGGATTCTGACTGTGGTGTTAAATTGGGAGTATGTCGGCCCGCTGGCTTCCTCTATGGTAGTCTCTCCCACATAAGTGCTGAGGTTGAAGTTATCGGAGAAGAAGTTGGCATAGTTTACGGTCCAGCCGGGGAGGAAGTTACGCGAGCGAGCACGTAGGTCCTCTTGGACGGCCTCCCGGCTGCGCATACTGGCAAAATCAACGGCATAGATTAGATATTCCCTGGGCAGAATGCGGTGGTGGAAACTGATATTGAGAGGTTGCTGGTCAAAGGGGAAGTTATAGAACTCAAATTTCCCGTAGAAGGTACCTTTGACATGATAGGCCTTATAAGAGAGATCGCCACGGGTTTCCTCGGCAATCGAATCAGACAGGGACAGTTCTCCAACGGCATTGGTAAAGACTATATCCCTTTCATCTAAATCGCCATAATACTCAAACCACAGATAGAAGTCCATATCATAGGAGGAGGTGCTGGTATCAATATTGCTAATCTTGTTGATATGCATACCGGTTTGGACGATCTTTGTAGTATACATATAGTTCGAGCCTAGTTCAATAATCCGGCCTAGGTCTATCTCCTGGTTTAGATCAGGGACACTTGCTGCGTTTTTCACCAACTGTAATTGTACCGGGGCCGATATAAGTTCCTGTCGCTGATAAATCCCTACCGGGACGGGTTTTGTCGCGTCGCCATCTTCGTCAAAGTAAATATAACCCGTGATGCCGTTGAATGCTGAACTGATACTGTCATGGCTTTGTAAATACTGGCGTATCTTTTCCCGATCTTGTTGTAGCGTCTCCGGCTCCCCTGTAATATCTGTGGCCCGCATAGCCGCTACTAGAATCATTGCCGCGTCATAATGCGAAGCCGTGGCCGGAGCCGGCCCTACCCCGTACTTCTGCTGGTAGGCCCGGGTGAAGTCCTGGGCTTTTTCATCGACAATATCATAAATAATATGGGGTACGGTAGCGTAGATGCCGTCGGTGTAATAACCCGGTTGGCTGCGTTCCAAGGGATAGTCCTTGAAGCCGTTGACAAACACACTGCCGGTAGATCCCATAATAGGGGCCTGGATATTAAGGTCCCGCATTTTCTTGACGATTTGTGTGGCTACTTCATCGTTAACGGCCAGCAACACCAGCCCGGTATCGGTTGCCGCTTTGAGTTCCCGTGTTACCTGGTTAGTCATAATATCAAGACTGCCTTGTTCTGGGAATCCCTGGTCATAGGCAATTGTTCCGTTAAGCTCCTGGGTTGTTTTACGAAAAGCCGCAGCAAAACTCAATCCGAAATCGTTTTCTACATAGACGATGCTGACGGTTTTATATTTTAAGACCTTGTTAGTATAGTAGGCGGCAAAACTTCCCTGTTGGTCATTATCGACGGTGACCCTAAAGTACCACGGCTTCCCTTCGGTCACGCTAGGCGACAGGGCCGAGGCTGTAATTACCGGGATGCCGGCCTCATTATAGATTGTACCGGCTGCATTAGAGGGAGAACTGGAACGATGCCCGATTACGGCTAAGATATTGTCCCGCTCTGCAATCGCATGGGCGGTTAACTCTGCCTGCTCAATGCTGTCCTGGTCATCAAATACAATTAAGGCCACCTTCCGGCCATTAATCCCCCCGGCTTGATTCACCTGTTCCAGGTATAGTTCGATACCGGTTTGCATCTCGCGGCCCCGTTCTATATCCGCCGGGTCGCCGCTGAGTGGCCCCGCCATTGCGAGATAGAGGGGTTCCTGGTTGGCGTTTAGGATACCCACCGGACCGCCGTTGACGACAATAAATACGAGCAGTACGCCCAAGAGTGTTATGATTAAATATCTTTTCCTCATTCTTCTAACCTGTCTCTACTGTACTCGCAGTGGCTCACCAGGTTGCAGTACCGGCACTTGCCGGCTAACATCAATCTGGGCGCAGAATTCCAAATCCGCCGCTTGCCCGATTTCTATAACCCTTCGGCCACTGTCTGAATCCTTAAAGGCTGCCGGAATATCCGGGTAACTGTAGTATAAGCGTCGCGCTGCCAAGGCTGCATCGGTGCATTCTATAGGTAGCCCCTGTTTTTCCAGGATTTTCATACTAGCGGCCACCATATAGCCGGCGCATACACTATCATCCATTACAAAACTGCCGCCCCGTCCGGCGCAGACGATACATAGAGTCCCATTATATTGTTGTGCTGCATCTAGTGCCTTCTCACAGCTTGCTGTTGCATTCCGCAGACAACCGGCGCATACCACCGGTGCATGGGGCAGGCTGCGCAGTGCCACCGTGCCGTTGCTGGTGGTCAGGACTGCACCTTTGCCGGCGATCTTGGCATCTAGCAACGCGGTGGGAGAGTTTCCAAAATCGAAGCCGGCCACGCGCAAGCCGTTGCGCTCGCCGATTAACAGATACTTGTATTGCTGCGCTAATTCGCGGGCGGTATCCACCTCACCGGCTACCAATACTTCCTTGATCCCCTGTTCAAAGAGCGTCACCAGGGTTGTAGTGGCACGCAGTACATCGACCACAATACATACCGGCTTCTGCCAGCGTTGTGCATCCCGTGGGATAAAAGCTACATCAATAATCATTGTTGGCTACTCCTGTAAGCCATCATATCAAGCCTAGTTAGACACTCGTCATGCCGAGCCTTCACGTGCTTGTCTTGGACTGCCAAGTCCAAGACACCTCGCTATCCGTCATGCTGAGTAACAACCGCAGAACGGTTCAGTGCTAACAGAAAGTCGAGATATCTCGCACCCGTCATGCCGAGCGAAGCCGAGGCATCTAGTCTAGACCTTTCGGCTTCGCTCAAGGTGACGGATCTGTTGAGTCGTGTACAGTCGAGACCCCTCATTTCAGACTACTTACGTCTTTTGCTAAACTCACCACCCGGTCAACAATGCCCAATTTCAAGATCGTATCCAGTGTAATCAACAACCAGACAAAGAAAAGCAGAGCTACGATATTCACATCAACACCGATAACTTGTAAAGCTGCGGGATTCCAGATTAAAAAGCCTAACAGTACCAGGGGCAGTAGCAATCCCAGGATGCGGGGCAGTGCCAACCAGGCACGGCGCAGGAGTGAGGTAGAAACTATGGCCGGGGGTGTGGTAGGGGCGTCGGTCGGCCATTCAAAGCTCCCGTAGCTGCTATCAATGTACATCTTCGCCAACTTATGGAAATCCCGGCGCAAGTCCTTAAGGGTTAAATCTATGGGGCTGACCACCCAACGCTGTCTTTCGCGGATATATTGCTCAATTTGGCCGAAGTGCTCCTTAAGCCATGCCTCGGCTGCCGGGTCTTTAACGCCAAAGCTGGATGTCAGTAACAAGGTACAGTTTGCCAGGTAGTGCATGCGGTCCAGCAAGTCCCTCTTCCGCCCTGGATTACTTAACACATCGTCACGGGTGAGTTGGATGACCAGGAAGATGGCGGTAGCCACACATATGGAATCAGCATAATAACGGTCACTTAATACCGAGGCGACTTTCAGCGCGGTACTTACAATGGCCGAAAGTAATAATAATGTAGTAGGTATAAAGAGATAGGCTAGAGTGAAGTTCATTGATGGAGGTAAGGCCAGTTGTTGGGTGAGGTTGGTATAACCGAGTAGGATGCTCTGCAATACCCATATCAACAGCGGGATCAAGGGCAGAAGTAAGAGGGTATATAGTCCCAGTGCGATATAGACGCGGTAATAGACCCGCTTGCGGTGGTGGGTGAGTGCGGCGTAGTCAGCAGGGGTATTAAAGCCTATCGCCTGTCCCAACCGGGTAATCGGCGGGTCGGTTAGATTAAAGCGTCTTGGATTGCGCACCGGTGATACCACCGGCACGATGCCTGTTAACGTGTTGAATCTGCCGGCTAAGTTGTGGGTGAAGCGTGTCCACCAGGAACTCTCGTCAACAAATTGATAGGCTGTCAGGTCAAAATCGTGATAGTCCATTTCCTCACCTCTTGGCGAATGGAGGTTGTACTGTGTCCATTATACAAGGGTGCGGGTAGGTTTACAAGGGTAAGGCGTGAAGGCGTGATTCTGCCGTTCCTGTCATGCCGGGCGAAGTTGAAGCACCCGTCATGCTGAGCGCAGCCGAAGCATCTATCCCACTGAGATACACAGAGGTTTTTTCTCCTCGTTATACCCAGTCTTGTTTAAAATGCTTACAATGCCGCGTTAGCCTAATCACTATCTTTTCAGGACTACCCAATTTTCTAACTAGCACAACGGCCAACTAATCTGCCGGAGTTATACTCCGGTTTATGCTTTTGTCTATCGCTTTAGTTTTTTCTCATTTTTTGAACAATAATGTTATTGCATTAAATAGAATATGTGTGTATAATATGGTTCATCTATATAGAATTCTTATAGTCAAAATAAAACTAATGGCAAATATATTGATTCTTTGAGAAAAAGCCATTGTAGATAGCTCAAGAAGTGGATTTTTAGAAGTGTTTAGCGATTGAATAAGTAGACATACCTCTTTGATACTTGGAATAAGTGTTTTTAGATAATATTTAAATTGATTATATGTGGGGTTAGGTGCCTATGGAAGAAAATATATTAATTTTTATTACTTTATTGTTGGCGATTGGTGGTATTGTTTGGTGGGCATCTAGGAAATCACATACGACTAATAATACAACTAATCAACGCTTACAATCTCAATCAAATGTATGTCTGGTATTTTTATCGGGACCAAGATCTGGGCAAACACTATCTCTTATAGGTGAGCAGGTGAGAATTGGGCGAGATCCATCTAGTAAAGTTTGCATAGATGACGGGTTAGTCTCATGGAATCATGCCATTCTGATTCCGAATAATGGGCAATATTGGCTATATGATCAAGATAGCACTAATGGTACTTGGGTAAATGGTCAACGTATAGCACAATATAGTCTGCGTATAGATCAAGATCAAGTCCAGATAGGACCTGCTACATTTATGGTGCATAATGCAGAAAAACCTGTCGGACATATTCCTGCTTCATCATCTTCAACCACAGACTCTACTGATGTTGAAATGGTTTACGATTTTGGTAATTACCATCGTGTGCAGACTTTGGGAGGTGGTGGGGCTGCAACTGTCTACAAAGCTATCAGTAATCAAGATGGACGTGCTGTTGCAATTAAGGTACTACATCAATCTCAAGATCCTTATTTGCGGGATAAGTTTGAAAAAGAAGGGCGTGAGATAGCACAATTATTACGTCATCCACATATTATTCGTGTTTATGGTGGTGGGGAAAGTGAAGGTGTTTTGTATTTAGTGATGGAAATTATGGAAGGGGGCACTTTACGAGATGTCATAGCATCTCGTTCGTCACTTCCTCTTGATCGGATAGTGACTATTCTTGGCCAAGTTTGCGATGCACTACAATATGCGCATATGCAAGGTGTATATCATCGTGATATCAAACCTGAGAATATCTTCTTTACCGCAGAGGGCCAAGTTAAGCTAGGAGACTTTGGTATCGCACGTTTGGCCCAATCTATGACTCGTACTGCAAATGGTTGGTTAGTAGGGACTCCCTCTTATATGTCTTATGAACAGGCCAAAGGGCATGCTATTGATGGTCGAAGTGATTTATATTCGTTAGGGATTGTCTTGTATGAGATGCTCACTGGTCATTGTCCTTTCGTTGCTGACGATCCATTGACTGTGGTAGATATGCATATACAGTCCCATCCGGTACCACCTCGTAAATATAATCCTAATATCCCAGTTGAGATTGAGCAAGTTGTTATGCGTGCTTTAGAAAAGGATAAGGAAAAACGTTTCCGAACTGCGGAAGACATGGCTAGGAGTTTAGGATATACATATCCTATGCATTCTGGGAAAGAACAGAATACTGTAATGTCTGCGTATGAATCAGGTATACAGATATTACCTGTTGCATCTTCGCAACAAGTTCCTGTACGCTCTTCATCTAATGGTTTTTCTTTAGTACGAAACGATGGTTTTTGTATTTCTCTTAATGGTAAAAATAGTGTATTATTGAATAGGGAAAGCGTGAACCCAGGTGATTCAGAGATATCTAGGCAACACGCGAGAATTATACTAAATGATACTTATTATTGGATTGAGGACTTGGGTTCAGCTAACGGTACATTTGTGAATGGTTTACGTATTTTTAGTCCACAATTGCTAAATACTGGTGATAGAATTCAGTTAGGCCGAACAATATTAACAGTAGCTAATTAGTAAAAAGTATAAGGAGCATTTATGTAAAATATTTTACTGGGTATTCAT
>JAFGKB010000052.1 GCA_016928755.1 Anaerolineae bacterium
TGTCGAAAGAGCCTGCCTTGAGCTTGTCGAAAGGTCTAGATGCTGAGCGTAGCGAAGCATGACGGATAGCGCGAGATGCTTCAACTTTCTTTCTGAACTGAACCATGTCTCTTATGGTTGTTACTCGGGATGACGGGTTTGTTGGGCTATGTGCAATTGTCTTTTTAATGGCTTATTTTCAGAGAAGCCCTAGGTGGTCCTGAGATTTTGTATTTATCTCGGTTTGGGGTTAATATTAGATTACGTTTAAGTTAAATTGTATTTTATATCTGGTATTCAGACTTATTTTGGTTTAGAATGATAGAAAAGTAAGGACTTAAAATAGATGATACAAGCTTTACAGCGTGTGTGGCATCGTTTGACTGCACCTCAATCTAAAGACTTGAACGTAGCCCGCCAGGAGTATATGACCAGAGTTTTATTGCTCCTGTTCGTTGTTGTCTTGGGTCCGGTGCTGGTCATTATTACCATCTCCAAGTTGCTGGGGTCTATCCAACAAGACCTCCCGCTTGTGCTTGGTGGGGCATTTTGGGTCGGCTTAATTGTGTGCCTCACAGAAGCGCAACATGGAAAATGGCGTTGGGGTAGCCATTATCTTATTACTTGTACCTTTTTGATTTCGTTGCAGGGCAGTCTAGCCGTTGGTATATTACAACACATTGTTATTATCCGTTATATTGTGGTTCTGATTGTTACCTCTATGTTGGGTACGCCTGATTTGCAGTGGTTAATGTTGGGACTCTCTATGATTACCTATTTATTAGGTAGTGACATCAATGCTCTTGACGGTGAAGCACGCATTATCGCTGCCCGTCAAGCATTGATTCTCACATTGGCGTTAGGCTTGATCGGGTCGATGTTGTGGTTTTTAATGCAGCAGTACCGGCAGGTCATTAGGGTTTTAGAGTCGCGCACCGTTGAATTGGAGCATCTTAATAAAGAAGTTAAGGAATTCGCCTATATTATTGCCCATGATTTGCGTGCCCCCCTTGTCAATATGCGGGGCTTTGCCTCGGAATTACACTATGTGCTTGCGGGACTTGCATCTGTGGCTGATGGGTTGATTGCATATGCTGACCCAGAAGACCGGAAAACTATTAAACTGGCTATTGAGGAAGATATTCCCGAAGCGTTGAACTTCATTGATACCTCTGCCGAGCGTATGGAACAACATATAGCGGCCCTCTTAAAGCTTTCCCATATGGAACGCCGCGAATTACAGCTAGAGGTTTTTTCCCTTGAGCCTTTGGTGCAGCAGACTTTGCAGAACTTGGCGCACCAAATCCAGGAGCGACAGATTACGCTGGAGATTGATAAACTACCGAATGTATATGCCGACAAGGCCGCTATGGAAGTAGTCTTTGATAATCTCATCGGCAATGCTGTGAAATATCTATCTCCTAATCGACCCGGCCGAATTACGATTACGGTTGAAAATGGAGGGGAAAATATTACTTTCCATATTCAAGATAATGGACGTGGTATTGCTGAAGAAAACCAGGAGAAGGTATTTGCCCCATTCCGGCGTGTGGGAGTACAAGACGTAGAAGGTATGGGAATGGGCTTGCCCTATGTGCGTACCCTAATCCGCCGTCATGGGGGTAAGATATGGTTTCAGTCGGAGTCAGGCGTCGGGTCCACCTTTAGTTTTACACTTCCCCATAGTCCAGAAAGGAAAGTGTGATATGTTCCAGTATTTACGCACTGAATTAACTCACTTTTGGCAGCATTTTACCCAACCTAAAACAACGCATAATACTGAAATTGCGCGCTGTGAGTATATGACTAAGGCTATCCTGACCGTGCTGATGTTTGTTGCAAGTTTAGGGTTGGTGTTAAGCTTCGTACTTCAGGGTTTCTTTCCATTGCCCATTATCTTAATGCGTTTGCTAATGTCAGTCCTTTTGATAGTTTCTATTTTTTGTTGGTTAATAGTTGAATACATTCATTGGCGGGTAGGGGCGTATATCATTATTGGCATTGCTACCATTACCGCTTTTAATGGTGTTCTTATTGAGCTTGATAACGGAATGATTATATTACGGCATACAGCCGCGCTATTATTTTCCACTATGCTGTTAAGTCATAAAGAGCATGTTTTTTTAATCATAGTTACTTTTATTGTGTATATGGCCGGTAATTTTATACATTATGGCGCCACGGCTATTTTTGATGCCACCGTTATATGGTTGGGGAGTGGCCTTGTAATCATGGGCTTACTAATGTTATTTTTCTCTGCTCAATACCGTACCGCATTACAGAAGGCGGAGCAGTACGCGGTTGATTTAGAGGTACTTAATGCTGATTTGGCAACACTCAACACCGAAGTTAAACAGTTTACCTATATTGTTTCCCATGACCTACGTGCTCCTTTGATTAACCTGCATGGGTATTCTGAAGAGTTACAACTCGCTCTGCGGGAGCTTGAACCGGCTATCAATGCCGGACGTTCCCAATTGAGTTCTGCTGAGTGGCAAGCGGTTGATTCGGCTTACAATAAGGATATCCCTGACGCGCTAGGTTTTATTGAGAGTTCAGTTAACCGGATGGATGATTTTATCCGGGCTGTTTTAAAACTCTCCCGTTTGGGGCATCGTGAATTACATTTTGAACATCTTGCGGTTCGGCCTATGATTGATCGGATTTTGCAATCGTTAGGATACCAACTCAAAGAGCATAATGTAGAGGTTTCCATTGATACTTTACCTGATGTTTATGCGGACCACACGGCCGTAGAGCAGATTTTTGGCAATCTGCTCACCAATGCAGTGCTTTATCTCCTACCTGACCGTCCGGGACACCTCGTTATCCATGCTGAAAGCAATTTTGATGATGTAACCTTCCATATTTCTGATAATGGCCGTGGTATCGCGCCAGATGATTATGATAAGGTTTTCGCTCCTTTCCGGCGTGCCGGTACACAGGATGTACCAGGTACAGGAATGGGTTTACCTTATGTGCAGACTATGGTACGCCAACATGGTGGCCGCATTTGGTTTAAGTCCGAGTTCGGTGTTGGAACTACCTTTAGTTTCACTCTGCCCAGTATTCACCGGTCCACCAGCTCTGAATTGGAGTCATAAGATGTCCCTTGATATGGTCTTGGCTTTAGGTGCATACGGTATCCTTTTAGTGGTTTCTCTGTTGACTAGTGGAGATTACGCTATCCATAGAGATAAACCACGTCGGGACATCGCTATTATGTTTGGTGCCTTGGGTATAGTGGCCTTGGGACGGTTGCTCTCTCTGTTCCTGGAATGGCCCTTTCAGGGTAGAGATTTCCTGGTTTTTGTGGCGGTATTATCACATCCCTATCTCCTACTGCGGTTAGCACGACATTTTTACACCATTCCCAAGCTAATTCACCGGCTAATTGTGGCTGGTCTGTGTGTTATTATGGTGGTTTCAGCCTTTGTTTTGTTACCGCTTAACCTTAACCCTTTGGATTCATTCCTTATATTTCCGGCCTTTGCTTATGTTTTCATTGTGGAGAGCTACACCGGCTATCTTTTCTTTAGGGGTGCGCAAAACTGCGCCGGGTTGACACAGCGACGGATGGTATTTGTTGTCCAAGGGGCGGTAACTTTATTGCTGGTTTTTATTCTGTTATTCACAGCTTCGTTTTATCCGGCCTATCGTAATGCCTCCTGGTTCCTTCTTCTATTAGGTGGCTTGATCTTATTAACTGTCAGCGGTTATGTGATGGCTTTTGCCTCTCCCCCCCAGTTAAAATGGTCATGGCAAATGCGAGAACTCCATCGTTTCTTGGAGGCTCTCATGGATCAGGAAACCGTGACGAATTCAGAGTCCGTGTTTAGACTACTCTGCAAATCTACCATAAATGCAGTTGGCGGAGTCGTGAGCGTTGTCGCTTTATGGAATAATCATAAGGAATGCCTGGAACTGCAACCGTTAGCTGAATATCCAGATTTAAGGAAATCAGTTGGTTGTCAGCCTGAAAGCATTGTCGCTCAATCTTGGAAAGCCTTCCGTCCGAGAGCATTTCTTTCGCCGGACCTCTTTGATACTGAGCTTGCACAGTTGGCAAAAATCTTCGGTGCCAATGCGTTATATATTCTGCCCATTGGCGCTGTTAACCGCTCTTTTGGATTACTCCTTGTTTTCTTGCCACACAGTCTCTTCCCCAGTGATGACTTGGCTTTGTTATCACTCTTTGCCGGCCAAAGCGCCGTAGCCTTGAGTTACAGCGAGTTATTGAGTAACCAACGGTTGTTGACTGAGGAGCTTCAAGAAGCGCGTGATCATCTAGAAATGCGGGTCCAGCAGCGCACGGCTGAACTTCAGCGTGCTAATAAAGAGCTTCAACAATTCACCTACATCGTCTCCCATGATTTGCGTGCCCCGGTTGTGAACTTGCAAGGGTTTAGTGATGAATTGAATTTTGCCCTGAATGAGTTAAAACCATTAATAGAACCTCTTATCCCACAACTTCAGCCATCTGAACAAGAAACAGTGCGCCTGGCTTTTTCAGAGGATATCCCTGAAGCAGTGGAGTTTATTCGATCTTCGGTGCTGCGTATGGACCGTTTGATTTCTGCTCTGTTGCAGCTTTCGCGTTTGGGCCGGCGGGAACTTAACCTCCAAGAGCTTGATATGGGGAGTTTGGTGCAAAGTTCCCTTGATGCCTTAGCTCACGAGATTGAAACTAAAAGGATAGAGATAACTATGAACTCACTCCCTGCTGTCTATGCTGATCGTATTGCTATGGACCAAATCATCAGTAACCTTCTTGTCAATGCGGTCAAATATCTGTCTCCCGATAGACCTGGAAAAATACATATTTACGCTGAGCAGGATGCCGAACAGACTACGTTCCATATCCAAGATAATGGACGGGGTATCGCTCAGCAAGATGAGGATAAAATCTTCGCTCCCTTCCGCCGTGCTGGTAGACA
>JAFGKB010000265.1 GCA_016928755.1 Anaerolineae bacterium
GGGTATAAACTCCGCGGGCTGGATACTTTTTCTCTGGCCTGTTATGGTCATCGGTATGTTGACTCAACCCCGTTACTCTTACCTCTCGGCCGTTGGTGTGGCTTTGTATTACGTTATACTCTATATCCTTACGTACTATGCCGGTTACCGTCCGCTCTTAAATGTCGAGCTTATTGAGTATCGCTTTCTTATCAAAACTTTTGGCTTTCTCATGGTTCTAGGCGGGGGGGGGATCTCTTACTTAAATACTCATAGCTTTAAGAATCTACTAGCTAAAGTACAGCAGACTACAGAAATATTGGAAAACACTCAACGCACCTTGGAAGACCGGGTTACCGCGCGTACCGCTGAACTTACGCACCGGGCACGTCAATTCCAGGCTATTGCTGAGTTCAATCAAGCGACTACAAATGTTTTAGATCTAGAAGAGCTATTGGAGATGGCTTGCCGGTTGATTTCAGAGCGTTTTGAATATTACCATGTAGGAATTTTCCTTATTGATAAACTCGGCGAGTGGGCCGACCTGCGTGCTGTATCTTCCCCCGGTGGTCAACGTATGCTGGACCGTGGACATCGTTTACGAGTTGCCGACCAAGGCCTGGTTGGCTATGTTGCCCGTACCGGACGGGCGCGTATTGCATCTGATGTAGGAACCGATATCGTATGGGTTCCCAATCCCGATCTTCCTGATACGCACTCCGAAATGGCTCTCCCGTTGGAGACCCAAGGCCGTATTATGGGTGTGTTGGATATTCAGAGTCACTACAGTGAAGCTTTTGACCAATCTGATATCGAAGTTTTGCAGGTATTGGCCGATACCTTAGCTGTCGTTATTCAGAATACTATCTTATTCCAGGAAAGCCGTGAGACTATTGACCGGCTGGAACGGTATCAGCAGACGGAGGCATTCCAGGCATGGCGCCAGTCACTGTCACGGCGCGGGCGGCAGATTCATTATGCTTATTCCCGTGGTGAGAGCCGTGTTGTTGAAATCACCGCTCTGGACCAGGAGGATGGCTTTGAGGAGGCTGCCCAAGAGCGGCCCTATGGTGGTGATTTAGTTCGTACCGTGCCCACTGAAGAGGGTAACTATTTGTTGATTGCACCGGTAGTTGTTCAGTCACGTAAATTAGGGGAGCTTTCTTTCGAGCTTTCCCGGCCTTGGCGTAAGGATGAGATACAGTTAGCTCAAGAGGTTGTGGAGCAGTTAGCACTGGCGTTAAATAATGCCCGGTTGTTGGAAGAAAGTCGTTTGCGTGCGCTCCAGGAGCGGGCACGGAGTGAGGTCGTTTCCCGGATCCGGGCGTCGGGGAGTGTTGATGCCATCTTACGGAGTACTGCCCAGGAATTAGGCCGGATTTTGCAAGTAGAACGGAGTCGTATCCAATTGGAGGAGCAAGAGCATTTTGTCTCACCGGATGATTTTACCTTCGATAAAAAAGATGATGCTAAAATGTTAAAGGGGTTTACCGAGTGAAATCTCCACTTTTTTTCCTAAAATCTGGCGGTGGTAGAGATGTTTTGTCCCTACAGAGGGGGCTAGACAACCTACCTGTTGATAATCACCGGCGGGCAAGATGGTCTTGGTTGATTGGGCTGGCGTTGTTTATAGCGCTGTCTCTATCAGCTTGTGGCTCTATGCCAGATGGCATGTTTGAACAATCTGATACTCCTTTTGTCCCCCCTGTGCCACCGGGAGCCAGGACATTAACAGAGCCGAATGCGGAAGCTGACGAAACAGAAATAGCCGTGAACGTTACTCCTCCTACTTCCCGTCCTATACGCCTTTTCTGGGTGAATAGTTACACAGATGATCACCGTCGCTCTTTGCAAATCCAATCCGGTTTACTGGAGACCTTGGCGCGCAGAGGGTACTCGGTAGTTGATGGTAATTTGGAGCTAGGTGTATTCCATATGGGTATCACCCACGATGCGCGACCTTTCCGTAGTGATTCAGAGGATAACGAAGCTTTAGTTGTGGATCCTCAAGACATCGAGAATGCGATTGTCGCCATTCAGACCTTTCAGCCGGATATGGTGGTTGTCTCAGATGAAGAGGCCATCTCCGCTGTGATTCCCAATTATCCTGATCCCAATATGCGGTTTGTGTATTGTGGTCTGCGGGGAGAGCCGCAGCTATATGGTGTTTCTCGCCCTAATGCCGCTGGGGTGTTAGAACAAGTATATCCGGTGAAAACCGTGTTAATTGCCCGTGAATTTACAGGAGCTAATCCCGGTAGTGAAAACTATTTTGTCGTAGGGGATAGTACTAAATCAGGATGGGCGAGTGTCGATGCCGTGGTTGCCGCATTAGAAGTTGATAAGAGCTTAATCGCCCCACCTATTTGGAAACTATCAACGGATCGTTGGGTATTATGGCAAAAAGCTATTAAGGATAGTGTGGCGGCATTTGATAAACCGGGAGGGATTTCCGGCGTTGACTTTATTCTACTCGCCCGCTATCATTTACTACGGGATGAAGCCGGCCGTTATATCCCGGAGCAGGAAGTTATTACATGGTTAGTTCAGAACTCACCTGTTCCGGTTTTTGGATTATGGGATTATACTGTAAGTGATGGTGCTGTGGGTGGATTGGTGGTCTCGGCTTATGACCAGGGAGCTGCTGCTGCTAATATTGTCTTGCGCTTAGCCGGAGGAACCCATCCCTCATCAGTTTTAGCTAAGTTTCCTGCCAATAGACTATTTGCTATTAATCTGGCATCCGCAAAATATTGGGATTTGAGAATTCCGGTTGAGTTTCCAACTGCCGCGCGTATTTATCGTAGTGTACCGGGGTTGGAAGGAGGAAAATAATGACTGAGTTTGAGAAACAGAAACGACCTCCGGTGGTTAGTTTGCGCTGGCGTATGTTTTTCACGCTGGTAGGTGTCCCTTTGTTGGTGATGATGCCGATCTTTATCTTTATCGGTATTCAGTACCGGAATTCTTATCGTGATGCTTTCTTGGGGAAGGGTGATTTGATGGCACAACAATTACAACTGACCATTGAGAAAGTCACCCCTTACCTGGAATCTATTGAGGATGCTCCTGGGCTGGCCCAAGTTGTACAAGATGCGGCTAGTTATGTTGAGGAATTCGCTTTTGTCGCTTTAGTAGATGAAAACGGTAAGGTCTTCTACCATTCTACGCCCGGCGTGCAAGGAAATTTTGACGATAACTTTAAAGGGTTAGAAGGCGAGGAGGGGATAGTCCGGCGTAGATTCTTCGTTGGCGATAATTACCTTATCTATCGCTCTGTTCCATTGCCTGGAGATGACTCCCAGTTGCTCTATATCGTTGTGGCCGAACCGGCCAGCGTTGTAGACCCTCCTTTGTGGACGCTTATTCCTGCTTTCGTTGGCATAATCAGTGCTATTTTGCTCGCTCTTGTATTGCGTGGTTCAATGAATCGCCTGATTTTAGAACCGCTCAAAGAATTGGCTGAGGGTGCCAGAATCTTAGGTGCCGGTAATCTGGACTATGAAATTAGCTTAGAACGGGGTGATGAATTCGGTGTTGTTGCCGGCGCATTTAATGAGATGGCCTTGCAATTACGGGGTCTGGTGGATAATCTTGAAGAACGGGTTGAAGAACGCACCCAAGCCTTGTATCAAAAAACCAAGCGTCTTAAGGCCGCCAGTATTGTTAGTCGTGAGGCATCCCGGGTACAGAATGTTCCCTTGTTACTAGAGACAACAGTTAATGCCATTTCGGAAAACTTCGGTTTCTATCATGCTGGCATCTTCCTCCTTGATGAGGCCAAAGTTTGGGCCGTTTTACGCGCGGCTTCCTCTGATGGGGGCAAGCGTATGGTCCAGCGTGGGCACCGTCTCAAAGTTGGAGCACAAGGTATTGTCGGATTTGTTGCCGGATCGGGCTTGCCCCGTATTGCACTGAATGTCGGTGAGGATGCGGTGTGGTTTAACAATCCGGACTTACCGGAAACCCGTTCCGAGATCGGTATTCCTATGAAACTTGAAGGCGAAGTTTTGGGGATCCTCAATGTCCAGAGTCAAGATACCGAGGCTTTCAATGAAGAGGATGTTGACACATTGCAGTTAATGGCCGATCAGGTCACCATTGCGTTATCTAATGCCCGCTTGTTGGATCAGACGAAAGGGGCGTTAGGTGAGCTAGAAGAATTACAAGAGGATTATACCCGTCGTGGTTGGGCGCGTTTAGCGGCCCGGTTACGTCCTAAAGCCTACGAGTATAACCGGGTTGATGTTAGCCCTGTTCCACCGTTCCCCGTACCTAGTGATTTGCGGCAAGGTAGAGTCTCGCATAAAGTTGTGATGGATGGTGGTATGCCCGTCATGCTAGAACCGATGCGGGTCAAGGACCAGGTTGTGGGTTATCTTGGCCTTTCTGATCCCCAACGCATTTGGACCGCAGAAGAGATCGCCCTGGTGGAGAGCATTAGTGATCAGGTTGGCTTGGCTCTCGATGGAGCGCGTTTATTCGAGGATGCGCAACGTACGGCGCGCCAGCAGGCATTGCTAAACCAAGTGTTGCGTCTGGCGGCCACGCCCGGCGCCGAACCGGAACAGATTTTGCGAGATATTGTCGCTGTCCTGGGGCAAGGTTTAGGGATGGCTATTGGTTTATTCACTTTCTTAGACCCTCAAAATCCACAACTTCATATGCAGGCTTTTGTTTCTGCTGATGGGCTGCCATTACTTCAGTTTGTAGATGAGATAAAAGTTTTACCTGACCAGCACATCTTCTTACAGGGCTTGACCCGGCCAGAGTTGGGTAAGATGTTGCCATTGGTAGCCCGTGGTGACAATGTAGAAGCGGCTTTGTCTGAGTTCAAATCCGCCTACGAGACGGAACGTGTTTTATATGTGCCGGTGCGTACTGCGCAGGCTAACAATGGTTTTATAGCGATGTTGCAACCTTTCGGTGCTCCGCCTCTCGACCCTGATACCCGGAAATTAGCCCAGAACTTGGCAAATCAGATCGCAGTCGTAATGGATAACTTAGGTTTGGCCGAAGAGATGCGCCGCAGTGCAGAGGAATTGAGTCTACTATACGATGCGGGTCTTGAGTTGAGCGCGATCCTTGATTTGGATGAGATGCTTGAGCAAGCGGCTGAATGGGCACGCCGTATCTTTGAATCCCCTTCTGCTGTCGTATATGTGAAACCGGAGGATAGTGATATTTTCTTTAAGGGAGAAAGTCTTGATACCGGGCTGCTTCCTAATTGGCAAACGGCCCGTCAGCCACGTCCGAGTGGGATGACTCAACATATTCTCAGTACAGCAGAAAGTTTCCTCATCCGTGATAACCGGGAAGATGCGAAGGTACGCCCGGAACTGGTCAATGCAGGGATTGTGACCCAGATGGGCGTCCCCTTACTTTCCGGTAAAAACGTATTAGGGGCTTTCTTTGTCAACGGTGTACAACCGGGCCAGTTTGATGACCATGATGTACAGATGTTGGAGTTTTTGGGTACCCAGGTAGCAACGGCGTTGCAGAATGTGCGTCTTTACCAGGAGGCCGCCCAAAGTACCCAAGAATTGCGTTTGTTGTACGAAGCCGGTCTACAGTTGGCGGCCCTTTTGGATGTGCAAGAGGTTCTCGATCAGGCTGCCGATTGGGCACGTAAAATCTTCAACTCCCCTCAAGCTACTGTGGTGCTGCGCAACCCGATCACCAAAGGGTATCTTATGGGGGAGAGCCGTGACCCGGCATTACCTAAATCCGGTTGGGGTGAATCTAGCCACGGCTCTGGATGGGAGGGTGCGCCCCGTGCCGGCGGTATGACAGAGTATATCCTTACCAGTGGCGAGAGTTTCCTGGTCAAGGATAATCGTGAGCAACCTGAGTCCCGTCTTTCTTTGATAGAGGCTGGTTTAATTTCTCAGATGGGTGTTCCTTTGCGCTTGGGCCAGGAAGCTTTAGGTGTATTTTTTGTCAATGGGACAGAGGTAGCGCAGTTTAACGACCATGATGTAGGGTTATTGGAGTTTTTAGGAACCCAGGTTGCTGCCGCTCTCCAGGGCGCGCTCCGCTTTGGTGAGACGCAATCGGCCCTTGCTGTTGTAGAAAGACAGGCGCGTTACCAGACAAACGTCTCTACAGCCGTCGCTTTGTTGGCCGAGCGTGGCACCAGTGAAGGTTTGCCCGACGTGCTCAATTTGCTAGGCGCAGCCGCCGCTGCCGATAGTGCCCTATACTTTGAAAGCTATCTTGATCAGAACAATGAGCCGTTTTGGGCAGCCGTTGCTTCATGGTCTCAGGATAATACGTTTGAAATAGACATAGGATCTCGGATGCGTCATTTACCGGTGGGTGAAATTCCTTTCTGGGCTGAACAGATACAACAGCGCACTTCGATGGCTTTTTATGTTCACGACCTACCTACACCGGAACATGAAATTTTTGAACAGTTAGGCTTTTCTTCGCTTTTGGCATTAGCCGTACACCGTGGTGAGATCCCTGTGCCGAGCTTTATTGCTATTGCTCGCCATGCGGACTTACCTTTGTGGCAGGAAGAAGAAATCGCGGCTTTACAAACTGCGGCCTCTGCCCTTGCCAATACCCTGGCCCGCGAACAATTGCTTGAACAAGTGCGGATGGCCTTGGATGATGCCAATACGCTCTACAATGCGGGTGCTGCACTGAATACGGTTCAGAGCTACGAAGGTGTTCTTGATGTTATGCTTGAGCATACCATTCTAAAACAAGGCGTGCTAAGCATCATCATCGTCTTGTTTGACCGTCCTTGGGTGGGAAATCGCAAACCCGATACTGCCCGTATCCTAGCCCGTAAGAGCCAGTTGTTACTTGATGTGGTGGGATTACAGTTTTCTCTTTCCGTATTTGGTAAGCCTGAAAATATTTTAAAGCCTGATAGACCGACCTGGATTGAGGATATTGAAGGGGCATTGGAAAGCTTCTTGTCTCTAAGAGCAGAAGATCAACCGCTTTTTGAACAACTTTTAGCTAAGGATGTTAATAGCACTTTATTTGTGCCACTGGTGGTGGCGAATCAGTGGATTGGTTACCTGGAAGCCTTCTACCCAGAACCGTTCTCTATATCGGAGCGGGCTAACCGGCAGTTAATGACCCTGGCACAGCAGGCCGCTGTTGTGATCCAAAATATTTATCAGTTGCGGGTTACCCAGGCACGGGCACGCCGTGAGCAGACGATCCGTGAGATTGTAGGCCAGATTCAGTCGGCTCCCGATGTTCAGGGTGTGCTACAAGCTGCTGTGCGGGAGTTAGGCCGGGCTTTCGGTACACCGCGAAATTTTGTGCAATTACAACTTAAACGTGATGTTTTGTCGGGACCTGAAGACGACGGTAAGAGTAATACGGCTGAGGTAACTGCTGATGATGTGGGATAGGGTTATGGCGGTGAGGTTATTATTGGATTTTAGCTCACCGGCTGGTCAGCTCGCAATACTGGTAAGTGATAACCTATTTAGGAATAAGGTATCACTTGGAAAGTGGAGTGCCAGATGAACGATAGGTTAAAGAGTAAAAAACAATTGCTAGATGAATTGCAGCAGCTTCGTGATGAAGTTGCTGACTTACGGCGTCATAAGGTTTCCCCCGGAGAGGCCATTCAACCTGAACTGGGCGAGGTTAGCTCTGAAGACTTTAAAAAATACCGGCTTTTACTGGAAAACTCCCTTGATATTATTGCGGTCTTGGATGCGAAGAGTACCATCCAGTATGTAAGTCCGTCAATTACCACGGTCTTGGGATATGCTCCTGAATCTGTTATCGGCCAACATATCGCCGATCTGTTACATCCTGATGATTGGCCCCATATTCTCAAGGCCATTGAGGCGAGCGTTCCCGGTAAGTCTTCCCAGAATTTATGGGCATGTCGTGCCCGGCATATGGACGGCTCTTGGTGTGACCTCGAGGTGATGGGCAAGAATATGTTGCACCTTCCTGATGTCGCCGGGATTGTGCTTACGGCACGGGATGTAACTACCCGTAAGCAAGCTGAGGAAGCCTTGCAAGTGGCTTATCAGAATTTAGAATCCCGGGTTGCGGACCGTACCGTCGAACTGGTTGAACTGAACGCCACGCTCCAAAATCTAATCAATACGATTCCTAGTCCGATCTTTTACAAAGACACGCAGGGCGTTTATTTGGGTTGTAATCAGGCTTATGCTGAAAAGGTGATGGGAATGACCAGGGAAGATATTATCGGACATACGATCCGTGATTTCTCTGGATTTGCTTTTGCTGATCAGGCGGCCATCTACCATGAGCGCGATCAATTGTTGATCACGCAACCTGGTACAGTAACTCATGAGGAGAATGTTACCTTTGGTGATGGTTCTATCCATCATATCCAGTTCTACAAATCTACCTTGTATGATGAGTTGGGTAATGTTAGCGGTATGGTTGGCGTGATGATGGATATGACGCCGCAGAAAGAAGCTATTGTAGAGCGGGAGTCCTTGGTCACGGACTTAGAACGCCGTACTGTGCAACTCCAAACTGCGGCTGAGGTTTCACAGGCCGCCACGTCGATCTTGGCTGTAGAGCAGCTTTTGCCCCAGGTCGTTGAATTGATTAAGGACCGCTTTGACTTCTATTACGTCGGTATTTTCTTGACCGATGAATCCGAACGTTGGGCTGTGTTGAAATCCGGCACGGGCGAGGCCGGTCGCAAGCAATTAGAGGCGGGACATAAGCATGAAATAGGCGGTAATTCTATGATCGGGGCCTGTATCGCAGAGGGACAAGCCCGGGTGGCCCTGGATGTAGGGGAAGAGGCCGTGCGCTTTGTCAACCCCTTGCTCCCAGATACTCGTTCCGAGATGGCGTTGCCCTTAATCAGTCGGGGGCAGGTTATTGGGGCTATGACCATTCAATCTTCACGCTCTGCCGATTTCTCTGAGGCCGACATTACCGTGCTCCAGACTATGGCTAATCAATTGGCTAATGCGATCCAGAACGCGCAGCTTTTTGAACGGATGCAAGCGAGCCTGGCTGATACTGAGACGCTCTATTATTTCAGTGACCTGGTCAGCCAGGAGCTTGATTTACAGGCGGTCTATCAAACGATAGCCCGTTTGTTAGTCGATGAGCTAGGTTATGTCAATTCTTGGGTTGCTATCGTTGATGAAAACGCCA
Source organism: Anaerolineae bacterium (assembly GCA_016928755.1). Taxonomy (GTDB): domain Bacteria; phylum Chloroflexota; class Anaerolineae; order B4-G1; family SLSP01; genus JAFGKB01. The sequence continues at coordinate 9,109 of JAFGKB010000265.1, forward strand.
ATGTATTGCGCGGTGTTGCCGGTGCCGGCTTGGATGTTACAGAAGATGTTATCCATAGTGTAACATCCTTATCGGATACGCTGAATCCTGATGTAATGACCATTCGCCAGCGTAAGCCCGTGGTAATCAATGACCCTAAAGCGGATGCTACAGTTCGTGGACTGCCAGATGAGATACTGGAGTTCATCGGTAAGATGGTCGAGGTCCCGATATTTGCCGGTGATAAATTGATCGGGTTGATCTCTGGTATTCGCCTGCCGGATGATCCAGATATTACGGCTACGGAAGTGCAACTTCTCCAGACCTTGGCGGCACAATCCTCGAACGCTATCCAACGAGCCCGACTCTATGCTCAATCCCAGAGTTCACTCCACGAGACGGCGATGCTTTACCAGACAACGCGTACCTTAGGTAGCGCGCAGTCTGTCGATGAGATCTTGGATGGTATCGTTGATGTTATTGAATTTATGGGAATGGGGGGGGCGATTATCCATCTGTTTACAAAGTGGAATGCCGACCACACTGTGCCTGTTCTGGCGGATGAGTTCTCGTTCGCTTTGGTGGCTGGTGAGCTGGAGAAACAGTATACCAGAGAGCACCAGGTTGTTAAAGAGGGTGTAGTTGTTTTCCTGGAAGACTATCACTTATTGAAATCTTTCCATGATGCGGAGGACACTGCGAGTTTTATGCCGGAGCCTTTGCGGGCGGAGTTGTTAAGAACCAAGCAGCGCGGCGCATTGATTAGTGGTTTGGTCGCACATGGCCAACTCTTGGGATTGTTAACGCTAACCAGCCCGACTCCCATTCCTGAATCCCCTGATCGTCCTCTCCAGATGCTCATAACTGCCTTGGCCGATCAAGTCGCGGTGGCAATTGATAATATTACGTTGGTTGCTCAAGCGCAGAGACGGGCGTCTTTATCGGAGAAAGTGAGTACTATAGAAGCGGCCCTTTCACAGGCGGACACTGAAAGTACTCTGTTAGAATCTGTTTCTGAAGCTGTGGGGGAGCATTCTCCGCCCTATGTGCGGTTAATCTATTTCAACACCGGGACTGATGGTAATCCTATTGAAAGTAA
>JAFGKB010000266.1 GCA_016928755.1 Anaerolineae bacterium
CCGGCATTGAAGTATGTAAATTGCAACCACCATATCAAACGACAGGCTAATCCGTGAAATCCCTTAATCCGTGACAATCCGTGATTCCGACAAAAAGTAACTTCTTGCATATGGATTAAAAGCGGGTAGAATTCCTTTGTTATGGAACAGGAAACATCGCTCTCTGTGGAGGCTCGCCAGGTAACGCGTGCGGCAGCTTTAATATCATTTGGTAATGTCACCAGCCGCATCTTAGGGCTGGCACGTGAAATGGTTAAATCCCATTTCTTTGGCGCGGGGGGGGCCGTCAGTGCCTTCGATGTTGCGTCACAAGTCCCCACAATGTTATATGATCAATTTATTGGGGGGATGTTAAACTCGGCCCTGGTCCCGGCCTTCTCCGATTATGTCAAACCCAAACACCAGGCCGAGTTATGGCGGTTGCTGAGTTTGCTGCTTTCGGTTTTGTCCTTTATTTCGGCTCTTTTAATCTTAGGCGTTGAAATCTTCGCCGAGCAAATTACGAGTTTGCTCAGCGGGGGACTAAATCCTGTTTACCTGGCTCAGGCGACACAAATGCTACGGATTACAGCGCCGGCTATTTTCTTCCTCAATGTCGCGGGACTTTTCTCCGCTACACTTTACGCATTAGAACGTTTTGAACGCCCGGCCTTTATAGCCGCGATTTATAACGCCGTATTAGTCAGCATAGTGTTACTATTGGGAAATAGCCAACTTGGTGTGTACAGTTTAGCCATTGGCCTATTGCTAGGTAGCGCGGCCCAAGTAGCTATGCAATTCCCCGCTTTAAAAGATGCCGATTTACGCTTAATCTTCCCTTTGAAACCACATCCGGCATTAAAGACGATTGGCAAACTTTACTTGCCAATAGGGTTAGGCTTAATTGTGGATCAGTTGGCCGTAATGGTGAGTTTCAATATTGCATCCCGAACTGGGCCAAGCGGGATCGCCTGGATGAAGTACGCAGCCACGTTAATCCAATTTCCCCTGGGAATGGTGGTAACTGCCGTCTCTATCGCCATCTTGCCTACCCTGGCCCGTTATGCCAATGACGAGGCCGAGGAGGAGTTCCGGACAACCCTGGCCCAGGGATTGCGGATGGTACTGATCCTGGTGTTACCGGCAGCGATGGCGATGTTGATCTTAGCCGAGCCGATTGTGGCCTTGCTTTTTCAACATGGGAGTTTTACATCCGCAGATACTTCGGCAACCGCAGAAGCCTTGCGTTATAACTTATTGGGGTTAGTTTTTGCATCTCTGGATCAGCCGCTGATTTTTGCCTTTTATGCCCGGAAGAATACCTGGACCCCGGCTTTAGTCGGCGTGGTCACCGTGATTCTATATGCCGGTATTGCCATTATTCCTACGCTGCTCCATGAGCCACGGCTTGCGGAACTTATCCTGGCCAATTCACTGAAACTGACAGCCCATGCTCTATTGATGTTGTGGCTTTTCAATTATATGGTAGGCAGCCTACGCCCCAATAAAGTAGGCCGTACAACCGGCATCGCTTTGGGTGCCTCGGTGGTGATGGCGATCCCGATGTTAGGAGCGCGGGTCTACCTAGAAAGTATGTTGAAGCCCGGAATTACCAGCTTCTTAGTCTTAGTCATTGTGCCGGGAATAGTGGGATTGCTTGTTTACTTACTTGTGTTAAGACTGATGGGCGTTGAAGAGACCTTTCTCATTCAGGAGATTATCCAGCGGACCCGCAATAAAGCCGGTCACAAGTAAGGGGAAATGGAGAAATAATGCAACGTTTGATTTATAGTTTATGTCTTTTATGCTTTATCTTAATCCTGGGAGGCTGTACGCTGGAAGAAACTACGCCACACCAGGATATAGTTGTGCTCTGGCACGGATTTGGTGGCAGTGAAGGGCATGCCTTACAGACCTTAACCGATCAGTTTAATACTCAAAACACAGACAGCATAATTCTTATTACAGAGTACCAGCGTGATATAGAGGCGAAGCTGTTGTCAACAACGCCGGAAAATCGCCCGGATATTATTGTGGTTTGGCCGGATGATGTGCAGACCTATACACAAGAGGGCTTGACGCCTAATATGGCCCTCTTGCCGCCGGAGTTAGTTGAGGAACAGGATGATATCCTGCCTATGGCTGTATCACTCTATACGCTCAACGGTCGCTTGCAGGCATTGCCGATAGGCCTGGCCACTTATCTGGTTTATTATAATGCGGATTGGTTAGGGGACTTGGGGTATGATGCCACTACTGCCAATTGGGATATTACACAACGGGCAGCTTGTGCGGCGACGAATCCACAAAGGGGACAAGTCGGCTTGGGAATGTCGGGTCAGGCCGGTATATTCCTGGCTTGGTTGACGGCCGGTGGCGCTAATATTTATGGGAGTGATGGGTATTACCACTTTGCAGATGAAGCTGGAATACAAACAGCCCAACAATTACATAATATAATGAGCACCGGGTGCAGCCGCGTCTATGAACGTCCCAGTGATAGTATTACTCAGTTAAGCAATAGTTCGATGGCGATGCTTATCGAATCGAGCTTGTTACGGTTGGAAATAGAGCGCTCTGTCACCGCCGCCCGGAACTTCGTATTAGGGGTGACGATTCCACCGGCAATAGAAGGTCAAGGGCACACACTCTGGTATGGCCCGGCTTTGCTGGCCTTGGAATCAACTCCAGAGCGACAAGCGGCGGCATTGGACGTAATGGCGTGGTTTTTATCGCCGGAGGCACAGCAACAGTGGAATACTGATACCGATTACTTGCCGGTGCGTCAGACGCTTATCAGACAACAGTTGGAGACGAATTTAAGCCCGGTTGAGGGGACGGTATTGCGGTTGGCCCTGGATACCGCAGCCCAGGGCACCTGGGTAAGTTGGCCACGAGGTGTCAATATCCCAATGTGTCGTGCAGCATTGGTAAGAAGTCTTCTCTCATTGAGCAAATCCGATGTCTTGCCGGAGTCAGCCTTACAACAAGCTGTTAATGCTTGTAATACGGAGGTCACACCCTAATGCATAATTCACATCATCGAGAATGGTTAGCTACAGCCGCGGATATAGCTTTGGCGGCCGGTGCGTTACTGGTAGAGTATAGACAGAATAAAAATGCGATTCATTCCAAAGGTTTCCGGAATATTTATACTGCGGCCGATTTAGCTGCCGAATCTCTGATCCTGGGCCGGCTACGGGAAGCATTTCCGAACCACGCCATAACGTCTGAGGAAGCCGGTGCTGATGTCCTAGCCGCTAATGTACGGTGGGTTGTCGATCCATTGGACGGCACCACGAATTACTCACGCCAGAATCCTAATTTTAGTACCACTCTGGCCGCAATTGAGGATGGGCAGGTGGTGGTCGGGGTGGTCTATGACCCATTACGAGACCATCTGTTTGCCGCCCGACGTGGAGGGGGCGCAACTTTAAACGGGAAACCGATCTATACATCAAAGATTACGGGAATAGAAGATATGGTCTTCAGTATGGAATGGCCCCGGTCTCCGGCTTTAAGAGAACAGATGTGGCAACTGGCCGGGGTATTACTGCGGAACGGGCGCACATTGCGCACCCCAGGTTCCGCAGCAATGGGAATAGCTTATGTGAGTACCGGTTGGGTGGATTTATATGTCGCACTCCATCTCGAATCATGGGACCAGGCAGCGGCTACGTTAATTGTCAAAGAAGCCGGCGGTTGTGTCGAGACTGTCTCCGGCGCGCCCTGGCAACCCGATTCACCAGATAGCTTAATCGCAGCCAATCAAGAGTTGATAACCGCTTTTCGTAAACTCAACCAAGAGGGGCAATGATGCACACACAGCACCGGCACAGTTTATGTATCTGGGTGGGGATACTTTTCACGTTGGGCTTGCTAATCATGATTCCGCCGGGTCGGGCCCAGTTACAAGAGGATTCCGCGCAACAATTCTATAATTTGATTAATAAGACGCGCGCATCTGAGGGATTACCGCCGCTTAAGTGGTCCAAGCTTTTGAACCAGGCCGCACAACGCCAGGCTGAGGATATGGCAACACAGGGTAAAGCTACATCGGATGGTTCCGATGGCACAGACCACCGGCAGCGCATTCGGGAGGCCGGTTATCGTGCCTGGCACGATGGATTATTAGTCAGCGAACTAGTATGGATGGGACTGGGTTCCCCATCAGATGCACTAACATGGTTTCGCAACAACCCAGAGCACTGGGAAGTATTTACCAGTCCTAAATATCGTGAGATTGGCATCGGCTACGCTTCTGATGCCCAAGGCGTGCATTACTTTGCCATTGATTTTGGCTCACGGCCGGGTGTTATCCCGGTCTTTCTCAACGATGGCGCAGAGGCAACGGACTCACCTCAAGTAGCACTGCGCTTGACAAATGAGCAGGCAGAACCCTTGGGTGAGGGGACATGGATTGGTGAAGCTATTGAGGTCCGTCTAAGCAGCCAGCCTGATTTTGGTGATACACCCTGGCAGCCTTGGGAGTCTTTGCTCCCGTGGTTACTTGATGGTACTGAGCCTGGAGAGTATGCGGTTTATGTGGAGTACCGTGATGGGGCAGGACGGACCGCTGTCGCAGAAGATACTATCCGGCTGGTGGCCCAAGGGGAAACTCCGCCAACACCAACACCACGAATAGAAGAACCCTTACAACCCACTGCGGAGGGACCGGCTATTCCGGGGACGGCAGAGAGCACAGAAGTACCGGCGACCCCACAACCAACGATGCCACCAGTGGTCGTGACTCAGGAACCGGTTGCGGATACGTTTATGAGCACACCACAACCGACGTGGACGCCGCTTCCTGTGCCCGTTGAAACAATACCGGTAGAGGCTACAGATTGGCCCTTGGTTGTGGTGTTTATATTACAAGGTAGCGCCCTTGTGTTAGGCATAGCAGTATTTCTGCGTCGCCGGCTATAATAACTCAAAATTAGGCCGGTCTTTTCCCCCCTAAATACTCCGTAACATAGTCTAAAACTATGAAAAATCTATGTGAGTTGAAGTCAAAAAAGAGAGAGATGGCAAAAGAGAAAAAGAGCAATTTATTAAAGTATCTACGTGTGGTACAAGATTATGTTTTAATCACTACTGGGGCATTACTACTAGCCGCAAACCTTAACCTGTTCTTGGAACCAAACCATGTTATTTCTACTGGTGTGACCGGTATCGGGATGCTGGCTTACTATTTATGGAAATGGCCTATTGGTCTGGTAACCTTGATTTTAAATATCCCGTTAATAGTAGCCGGGATCAGATGGGGCGGGGGATTCCGTTTCTTTATCCGTACTATCTATGCTGTTGTGGTTATGACTTTGGCCATAGATCTCCTGTCTCCCATCCTTCCCCCTATCCAGGGTGACCCTTTGATTTACACATTGTTTGGTGGGGTTCTGGATGGTATAGGAATCGGGTTAGTGCTACGAGGTCAGGGGACAACTGGCGGTACGGATATTGTGGCACAGCTCCTTAACCGCCACCACGGTATCCCCTTTAGCAACGTTCTTATTATTGTTAATGGCATCATCTTGTTAAGTGCGATGTTAGTTATCGGGATAACACCGGTACTTTATGGCTTAATCGTTAACTTTGTCTCCGGTAAAGCTGTGGATGGGGTACAAGAGGGCGTTGGGTATGCCAGGGCATTCTTTATCGTATCCAATGAATGCCAGACTATACAAGAGCAGATTTGTAAGGAGCTTGACCGTGGGGTAACTGTGCTTAAGGCTCAGGGGGGGTATACGCAGCAACCAAAACAAGCACTATATGTGGTTGTCGCCCGTCCCCAGGTTACGCCGCTCAAGCGGATGATTGCAGCAATAGACCCTAGCGCATTTGTGGTGGTCTCGGAAGCGCATGAGGTTTTGGGCGAAGGCTTTCATCCGGTTATTGCGGGGAGTTAATAAGAGGGTTATTCTAGTTTAAACAACCCCTGACAGATTCTCATTCTGATGGAATCTGTCAGGGCTGATTAAGAACAGCTAAAGGATTGCCACAAACTGTATTTAGGCTGCTGCGGTCTGTTCCTCGCCTTCTAAAACAGCTTTCAACGCGGTGATAGCTACCTCAAGCATCTCATCATCAGGTTCACGGGTGGTGAGACGCTGTAACGCCAGGTTCGGTTTGATCAATATTTTCACCCATTCTTTATCCGCATTGCGCCCGGTGAAGCGCAGTACCTCATAAGCCAAACCTGCAACCAGAGGGATGAATACAATGCGCGATACAATGCGCCACAAGAGCGGGGGTTTGCCAAAGGGCAAAAAGACCAAGATGGAGATGAACACAACGACCAAGAGAAAAGCCGTCCCACAACGCGCGTGAGCTGTAGAATAGGGGCGAACTCCTTCTACTGTCAGGGGCGCGCCGTCCTCATAGGCATTAATGGTCTTATGTTCAGAGCCGTGATAAGCAAAGACCCGGCGGATGTCCTCCATTTGCCCGATTGCGGCCATATAGCTAATCAGAATGACCAATCGGATAAAGCCTTCCAGGATATTGAAGAGCAAATCGTTGTTTTTCACCACAAGCCCGGCCAGCCAGGAGGGGCCGACCATAAAAAGCATTACCCCCACTAACATAGAGAGCGCGCCGGTAATAAAACCCGCTGCCCCCTCACTCATCGAGAAATCCGGGTCTTCGGCCTGTCCTACCACATCAGCGGAGAAGAAGAGCGCGCGCATGCCTAATCCCAGAGCGTCCCAGAGCATAGGGAAGCCACGTACAACGGGGATTTTGGCAATTGCGCCACGATAGATAGCCCCGCTCACGGGTTCTGTTTTCACAACAATCTCGCTATTATCTGGACGACGGACGGCAATCGCACTGGTATAACGCCCGCGCATCATCACGCCTTCCATAACGGCCTGTCCACCATAGGACCAGCCTAGTTTCTCATTTGCTACAGTATCATTAGACATAGTAAACACCACCTTAAACATAGTTAGTCTTCCAGGAAGTTGCTAAACTTCTGTGAAGATATCTGAATAGTAAAGCTAAAAATGTAACTACTTTACAGCAAGAGACGCTCAATAAGAGCGTCTCTAATAAACCACTTTACAATATAAATAGCGACTACACTTGTGACTGTGGTTACGATTACGATTTTAGGCCCGGCGCGCTTGTTCCCAAGCCGCTAATAGGGCGCGGCGGGATAGCACCTTGGCCATTTCCTTCCGGTATTCTACACTTCCTCTAAAATCCCCCGCCGGCTTAAGCTCAACCAGGGAGGCTGCTAACGCTTTATCAATCTTCTCAACAGTTAACAACTGGCCTTTAAGTAGATGCTCGGTCTTGTGGAGCCGGGTCGGTATAGGATTAGCGCCACCAACGGCCACGCGGATATCTGCCGGCAAACCCTCCTCCACAGCGACATATGCCGCAGCACATACAATAGGTTTATCTTTAGGCGAGCGACCGACCACCTCAAAAGCACCGGCACTGCGGGCCGGGGGACGCTTGATCCACAACTCGGTTAACAACACACGGGTTTTAACCAGCCGGTCACGGTAGGCCACAAAGCTAGGGAATGGCGCGGTATGCACAGCCGGGTCGGCGTAGCGGATATCGGCATCCAACACCAATAAGGCCGTGGTCAGCGGATCCTCTGGGCCGGCGACAATTAAAGTCCCGCCCAAGGTGCCTTGTTCACGCAAAGTGCGGGATTGGGTAAAAGCGGCTGCCGTAGCCAGAATTCCTCCGGCCAGTGTACCGGCGTCGGGATGGTCAATAATAGTTTGGAGCTTCGTTGTGGCACCGATACGGACACCGTCCAGACTACCCTCAAGTCCATCCAGTCCGGCAGCTTGAAGATCGACCACCGTCTCCAAAACCGGGTCACCTTGAGCTACAATCCAGGCTCCCCCGCTAAGATAAAGCGCATTAGGATTTGATTGTACCACAGCAACCGCTTCTTCAACTGTTGTGGGCCTATGATAGTTTTTTACATTTCGTAGCATGAAGTCCTCCTGTACAGAGTTTTTCTTCCCATTTGGAATAAATGAAAAGGCAATTTTAATGCCCCTAAGTTACACATAATTATAAACGTTATTTTAGCCTTTATTGGGTTGGGAGCAAGTGAAAGTCAGGTCAAGACTGTATTTTATCTCTCTTAATCTGCTGCTTGTGTTACCCCGGCCATTAACAGTCCTAAGTGTTCCCGGTCTGCTTGATCAATGGATAGGATATCCATAATCTGTCCTTCATAAATTACCGCGATACGGTCGGCTAGTTTAAAAATCTCGTCTAGTTCCTCGGAGACCAGCAAGATACCTTTCCCCGCCGCACGCTGTTCCAACAGACGTTGGTGTACATACTCCATTGCTCCCACATCAAGTCCCCGTGTCGGCTGCGCTGCTAACAGGAAGGCCGGCTCGCGCGAGATCTCACGGGCCAGGATGAGCTTTTGGATATTGCCACCGGAGAGATTGCCGACCTGGGTCTCTAAAGTGGGTGTTTTAACGGCGAATTCTTGCACCAGCCGCTTGCTATAACGCGCAATCTCCTCAAAATCAAGGAATGGTCCTCTTGCAATGGGTGGGCGAGCGTTATCTTTGAGAATCACATTTTCTGAAATCGAGAAGCTCGGGATGGTCCCGGTATGTAAGCGGTCTTCTGGGATATAGCCCATCCCGGCATCAATCACATATGCCGGTAATTTGTTTGTCACGTCTTTGCCGGCTATGATCACTTGGCCGGAAGTAGCCTGTTGGAGACCGGCGATGACATCAGCTAATTCCCGCTGTCCATTGCCGGAGACACCGGCTACCCCTAGGATTTCGCCGGCGCGCACTTCAAAAGTCACCTTCTTTAGAGCCGGTAGCCCCTTATCATCCTTGGCGCACAAGGACTTGACCTCTAGCACCGTTTCCCCTAAAGTAACCTGCGCCTTATCATACTCTTTGAGCAACTCACGTCCGACCATCATCCGTGCCAGTGCCTCTTGGTTTGTATCTGCCGTGGCCAATGTGTCGATCACCTGTCCATTACGTAGCACGGTGACTTTGTTGCTGATAGCCATGACTTCCCGGAGTTTATGGGTGATAAAGATGATACTGTGACCCATCCGCGTCATCTCTTCGAGCGTCGGGATGAGTTCGTCTACCTCTTGTGGGGTGAGAACTGCTGTGGGTTCATCTAGGATCAACAAGTCGGCCCCTCGGTACAGGACTTTCAGGATTTCAACGCGCTGTTGCTCGCCAACGCTCAACTGCCAGACATAGGCCCAGGGGTCAACTTGCAAACCATACTTCTGGGAGAGTTCCGTGATGCGTTTAGCCGCTACATCTAAATCCAAAAAGATACCTTTGGAAGAAGGTAATCCTAGGACGATGTTCTCGACAACCGTCAGGGTTGGTACCAACATAAAATGTTGGTGGACCATCCCAATCCCCTGGGCAATGGCATCATTGGGAGAATGAAGGGGTACGGTCTGGTCATTGATACGGATCTCACCGGCATCGGGGCGATAGAGGCCATAGAGAATTTTCATCAATGTGCTCTTGCCGGCCCCATTTTCACCTAATAATGCTAACACCTCACCGGCACGCACGTCAATACACACCTGGTTATTGGCTAATACGCCAGGAAACTGTTTGGTAATATCGCACATCTCCATGTGCTGGATGCGACGGTTAGCAAATTCTCGCTGGTCCATCAAATACCTCCTTGTTCAAAGCGTGCACTGCACTTTCTTAACTGCGTTGCACCTGCTAAGTGTGTTCCTTCAATATACGTTATGCCTAACACACAGTAAACGTGCGGATCACGCATAGCGCATATTGTACACTGGCTCAGATGGGGAAAGCCGGTGCTCTCCCCATCTGAAAAATTACTATTGTCTAGTCAGGTAATGCTACTTCTAATTCACCCTTGATGATCTGCTGTTTAGCTTCTTCTACGGCATCTTTGACATCCTGGGGAACATTGCCTTCCACATTGGGATTATAGACCATTTTGATCTCGCCATTCGCCAGCGAAAGTGACAAGTGCTCGCCGCCCATTGTGCCGTTTTCACGATACTCGATGATCTGCTTGAGAACCTTGACCCAGTCGTAGGTCTGAGCGGATAACACGGCATCGGGGGCCAGTGGACTTTGGTCCATATCGTTGGAGAGCCAATAGACCCCATCGCGCTCTTTGACGGCGGTAATAGCACCGACGACTTGCTGCGCGGTACCGGTGAGGAAATCCGCTCCGGCATCCATATGGGCCTTGGCTAACTCGGCAGCTTTGGGGATATCTCCAAAGGAACCGGTGTAGGCGATGCGAACATCGACATCAGGATTGACGGCTTCGACACCCTGCTGGAACCCGTAGTTATATTTGATGGCATCACCGGCTTCCACCGGGCCAACTATACCCACGATATTGCTCTGGGTCATTAGGCCCGCCATCATACCGTGCAGGTACGCGCCTTCCTGGGCCTGGGGGTCGTAGGCAAAGATGTTATCGTGGGATTGGTAGCCGGTCCCATAGGCGAATGAGACTTCGGGATAATCAGGCGCAACCTCATCCAGCACGCTCTGGTATTGTGAACCGTGAGCGATGATGATATTGAAGCCCTTGTCGGCATATTCGCGGATAGCCGCGCCGGCATCCACCGGATTGCCTAATGACTCGCTATACTCAAAGTCAACCTTATCCATTCCCAGTTCCTCCTGGATGGCCAGGATACCTTCGTACATTGACTGGCTCCACGCCATGTCATCAATGGTACTGGGGAGAATCAACGCAATACGAATTTTGTCTGAGCTAGTAGTGCCACCACCACACGCCGTCAGTAAAGTGCTGAGGACAACTACTAGGACTACAAATAGGGACACCCGTTTCATACTAAACCTCCTTCAAAATATGATAGTTTAAACACCGATCGCCAATCTTAGTTTGGCGATTTGAAGCTTTGGTAATGTGATACGTGATGCATGATAGTGAGTGGGTGTTGATTATGCCTCACGATCAAAAGGTTTCCCCAGAGCTGCTGGTTCCCAGATACGACCTGATACCGCAGCCAGTGCGACAACGGTCAGCACATAGGGGGCCATTACGGCGAACTCATAGGGAATGTCAAGGCCGAGAACCTGTACCCACAACTGTAGGGCATCGACAATGCTGAAGAAGAGTGAGCCGGCTAAAATCCCCCAGGGATTCCAGCGGCCAAAGTAGACTAAGGCCACCGCAATGAAACCCCGTCCGGCGGTTAAATTATCACCGTACATATTGGTGTGCCCCAGAGTCAAAAACGCACCGGCCAACCCGGCCATAATACTGCCGATGACTACACAGGCATACCGGATGCCGCGCACACTAACGCCCAGTGTGTCCGCCGCCTCCGGAGTCACGCCCACAGCACGGACTTTAAGGCCCCAGGTGGTCTTAAAAAGCACTACCCAGGAGATAGGAACCAAGAGGAGGCTAAAATAGACCATCCAGTTATGGTTAAAGAGAACTGTGCCCAAAATTGGAATATCGCTTAAGATGGGGATGGCAATCGGACGAAAGCCCTCAACGCTGGTCACGTATCCTACCGTGATACGGAAGAGGAAACCGGCCAAGCCCCAACCTAGCATATAGAGACCGATACCGCTGATCCCTTGTTTGGCCTGCATTGTGACACTGACAAAGGCCATCAATAAGCCCATCAGGGCACCGACGATGATAGCGGCCAGAATACCCAACATCGGGGTTCCGGTCACCAGGGTGACCCAGAAACCGCTAAAGGCCCCCATTAACATAATGCCCTCCACGCCTAAGTTGAAAACGCCGGAACGCTGGGTAAACATTTCCCCTAAAGCGGCCAGTAAGAAGGGGGTGGACAGGCGTACCCCGGTAGCCAGGACGCCGATAATAATATGGGTTTGCAACAATTGATCGATCATGACGGCACCTCCTCTTGCGATGTCTCTTCAGGGATAGGCATCATCCGCTTTCCCAGTAACCGCTTAAGGAAATCCGGGCGACGCATTAAGACATCGCTTCCTACGACAAACAACACAACTAGCCCCTGGATCGTCAGGACAATGGCTGCGGGTACTTCCACAGCGCGCTGCATCATATCTGCGCCCAGGGTCAACGCGCCAAAGAGAATCGCCGCCGGGATGGTGCCTAGTGGGTGTAACTGGCCGAAGAGTGCGGCTACGATGCCGCTAAAGCCGTAACCGGCGGAGATACCGTCCAATAGGCGGTGGTGGATACCCAGAACCTCGACCATGCCGGCCAATCCGGCGAAACCACCGCTGAGGGCCATCGCCAGCACCAGGGAATTCTCTACCTGAATGCCTCCATAGCGTGCTGCTTCTTTCTGCGCGCCGACGGCCCGCATACGATAGCCCAGGCTGGTACGCCAAAGGAAGACGTAGACTAAGCCGGCCAGCAGCAAGGCTACTACAAAACCCCAGTGTAACCGGGTCCGTGGAATGAGCCGCGGGAGCCAGCTTTGCTCCGGGAGTTGGGCCGTCTGGGGAAAGCCGGTGCCATAAGCGATCTCTTGGGGGTCAATCAGAGGGCCACGTAGCATAAAGGTAACCAGTTGTAGCGCGATAGAGTTCAGCATAATGGTGCTCAGAATCTCGTTGACGCTGAGCCGCGCCTTAAGCCAACCGGGGATACCGCCCCAGACCGCGCCGGCCAGGAAGCTAGACAGCAGGGTCATAGGCAACAACAAGATACCGGGTAAATCAGGCAGCGCCAGCGCACATGCAGAACCGGCTAATGCCCCGATAACCATCTGGCCCTCTCCCCCGATATTCAAGATACCGCTCCGGAAAGCGATCACAATTCCTAACCCCACTAACAACAGCGGGGTCGCTTTCACCAATGCTTCAGTAATCCCGTAGCGACTGCTGAGCGGCCCGATTAACATAGCCCGGTAGGCAACTAGGGGATTAGCACCGGCTATTAAGAGTAACAATGCACCGACTAGCAATGCACCCACTACAGCCCCAATCAGGATAAGAATTTTACCCCAGATAGATTGTTTCATAAGACACCCTCACTCTTGTACTTGCCAGAACTGTTGCTCCTGCTTCCAATCCTTCAATGTTTCCTCATGCGGGTAAACCATAATAGCTTTAACAGATGCCGTTACCTCACCATCTGCTGTGCGAATCTCTCCTGCGACCTCTGCCACACGCCGCCGTCGCTTGACAACCCAACCCACGGCAGTCAAGGGTGTCTCCGTGGGGGTCGGTTTGTGGTAATGAAGTTCTAGCTTGGCCGTCACCCAGAAAGGTGTGGATTCGGCGTTGATCATTATCGCGCGCCCTGATGTTTCATCCAGGATAGCGGCTACTATCCCTCCATGAGTTATCCCCGGATATCCCTGGTAGGTGTCGGGAATAATTACCGGGGCGATGACTTGTTCTTTTTCCAAATCTTCATAGAAGTGGAGCCGTAATCCTACCGGATTTTCCCTTCCACAGACAAAGCACATCCGGGCTGTGGGTTGTGGCGTCCAATCAGCAGGTAACTTATTCATAGATTATTTATCCTCACGCATATAGGCTTTACTTAATGCCGCTGGTGCTCCGACCCGTTTACTCAAGGCCTCCCACCACGTCATAATCACCAACACTATGATGGTTAGCAAGTAAGGGAGCATATTCAAGACCGCCGCCGGGAATGTCGTCCCAGCAGCCTGGAGGCGGAACTGTACGGCATTAATACCGCCGAACAGTATCGCACCCAAAATAGCGCGGGCCGGATTCCACATAGCGAAGATGACCAGGGCAATCACAATCCAGCCTCGGCCACCGGTGATATTCTCGGTCCATCCCGGTGCATAGGCTAGTGAAAGATGCGCGCCGCCCAAACCCACAAGCATTCCCCCAAAGATTGTGTAAAGGTAACGTACCTGGAAGACATTAATCCCCATTGCATCGGCAGTTTGCGGGTCTTCACCCACTGCGCGGAGATTAAGCCCATTACGGGTTTTATACAGATAGTACCATGCCAGAGGAATCAGAATATACAGGCCGTAGGTCAGGATGTCCTGTTTGAACAGGGCACCTAACACCGGTATACCACTCAAAAAAGGAATAGGAGTGGGACGAAAGCTCTCGGCAACCAGGCCGACCAGGTTCCCCCCATACTCAGGGGGTCCGAGTCGCTGGCCTAAAAAGTTAGCCATACCGGTGCCAAAGAGGGTAATACTTAATCCGCTCACAACCTGGTTGGCTCGCATCGTGACGGTGAGAAAGGCATGGACTGTCGCCAATAGACCACCCACAATGATGGCGACTAATACGGCCAACCAGGGGTTATCCGTGTAATATGAAGTTGCGAAAGCCGTTACCGCGCCCAAGAGCATCATCCCTTCAAGTCCCAGGTTGAGCACTCCAGAGCGTTCGGTATAGATTTCCCCCAGGGTGGCATAAGTGAGGGATGTCCCGGCTTGCAGCGTAATCGTCAAAATTGAAGTGAGAAGTGCGCTAAATTCGGTCATGCTTCTGCCTCCACACCAGTTTTTTGCGGTCGAATAATACGGATATGGTATTCGGTAAAGATACTACCGGCTAACATCGGGATCAAAATCATACCTTGGAGTACTAACCCGACCGCAGCCGGCAGCCGCATCTTCATCTGGATTTGATCGCCCCCCACCAATAGGGCGGCCATCAGAATCCCGACGAAGAGGATCACAATAGGGTTAAGTTGGGCCATCCAGGCCACGATAATGGCTGTGTAGCCATAGCCTACAGACAGTCCCTGTTGGAGACGCCGGGCGATACCCAAGACTTCGCTGGCCCCGGCAAGGCCACTGATGGCCCCAGATAATAGAATGGCCAGGACGATGTTGCGTTCAATATCAATACCCAGGTAACGCGCTGCCGTTTGGTTCTCACCGATAATCTTTAACTCAAAGCCCCAACGGGTGCGGTTAAAGACAAACCACAGGATACCGGCCAGAATGATGGCGAAAAACAATCCGATATGCGCCCGTCCGGCAATACGTGGCAGCCAGGCGGTTTCTGGGAAGGGCGCGGTGCCGGAGTTATAACCTGGAGCGCGCCAGGACACATAGTAGAGCTGCTCGGAGAAAAGGATGGCAACATAGTTAAGCATCAAGGTCGTGAGGGTCTCATCAACTTTCAAGTAAGCCTTGAGGATTGCTGGAACACCGGCCCAGATAGCTCCGGCAATACACCCGGCCAGTATACAGAGCAATAATACCAGCCATCCAGGTAAACCCTGCGAGAGATAGAGCGCAACACCGGCAGCCGCAACCCCACCCAAGGTAAGCTGGCCCTCGGCTCCGATATTCCAAAAGCGCATCCTGAAGGCAATGGAGACACCTAACCCGGTGAGCATTAAGGGAATCGCCTTCACCAGGGTCTCGGTGAACCGGTTCCAGGTGCCAAAGGCCCCGGAGAACATCGCCCCATAAGTGATAAAAGGATTCGCCCCGGATAAGGCTAACAGAATTGCACCAAATAACAGGGATACCAGGAATGATACAATGGGAACCAGGATCACAGCTTGCCGGGATACAGATTCTCGTTTTTCAAAGATGATTTGCATTTTGCTCTCCTTTATCCGCTTGTCTCTGCGATGGCTTCTTGTTTAGGAACTCCGGCCATCATTAGCCCCAGGGCGTCAATATCCGCGTTATGAGAATCTACGATACCCATCACCCGGCCCTCAAAGAGCACTGCTATTCTATCGGCAATGGTTATCAACTCGTCCAAGTCCTCGGAAATCAATAAGACCGCTCGGCCCTGTGCCCTCTGCTCCAGCAGGCGTTTGCGGACCGACTCTGTGGCGCCCACATCCAGTCCCCGGGAGGGATAAACGGCCACCAACAGTCCTTTACAGGCATCAATCTCACGGGCCAGGATGGCCTTCTGGATATTGCCGCCGGAGAGAAACTTGATATGGGTTGCGGGGGAAGGGGTCGCGATACGGAAAGCCGCTATCATCTTACGGGCAAATTCGAGGATAAGTTGGGGGTGCAAAATTCCCCCATCGGCCATCGGCGGCTCACGGTAGCCTTTCATCGCCAGATTATCGGAGACTGCCATATCTCCCACTGCCCCCATACCAATGCGGTCTGCGGGGATATGACTCACGCCAGCTTTGATCATACGCAACGGGGAATGGTTGGTTTCCTCATCACCTTGGATATAGATATGCCCCCCCGTTACCTTGCGTAGCCCGGTGATCACCTCTGCCAATTGCCGTTGGCCGTTACCCGCAACACCGGCAATTCCCAGGATTTCACCCTGGCGAATGGTGAACGAGACATCTTGTAAAGCCGGTAACCCTTTTTCATTATCCGCATAGACGTTCTGCAGTTCTAAGACTACATCTCCTGGCTCACTGGCCTCTTTTTCCAGGCGGAAGAGCACCTCGCGCCCCACCATCAACCGGGCCAACTCCTGGGGGTTAGTCTCCGAAGTCTTCTTTACATCCACGACCCGGCCACGACGCAATACTCGTACCCAGTGAGAGAATTCCATCACTTCTTCCATCTTATGGGTAATAAAGACCGCGGATTTTCCCTCACTGGTCATCACTTTCAAAACATTGGCCAGTTCATGGGATTCCTGGGGGGTCAGGACGGCGGTAGGTTCGTCAAGGATAAGAATCTCGGCACCTCGGTAGATAAGCTTGAGGATTTCTACCCGCTGTTGCTCGCCAACACTTAACTGCCAAATATAGGCATAGGGATCGACATTCATATTATAGTGTTCGGCGATCTCTTGAATGCGGCGGGCAACTTTATCCAAATCCGGGCGGAAAGCCAGGCCATCCATTCCCAAGATAATGTTTTCCGCCACGGTCATTGTCGGCACCAGCATAAAATTCTGGTGTACCATACCTATGCCCAATGCTGCGGCATCACTGGGGGAATGAATTTCTACGTGCTCCCCCCGCACAAAAATATCACCTTCATCAGGGCGATAGAGTCCCACGAGCACATTCATCAAGGTGCTCTTGCCTGCGCCGTTCTCCCCCAACAGGGCTAATACCTCACCAGGATAGATTTCTATATTGGCATGGTCATTGGCCAGCACGCCGGGGAAGCGTTTCGTGATGTTTTCCATTTTTAGAATGGGAGTAGGTTCTTCGGCCATAATACCTCGTCAAAGCTCTCAAGATTAAAAAATATAAGTCCACTAAAAAACGGCCAGAAACGGGTTTTTATGTATGAATAGCGTATATATGTAGTTAAGAAATTTGTATAAAAATTATTCTTTTGCAGACTCTTTTAACAGGTGTTGGGGTCTGCATACCCCAGTTATTTGTAAATGAGGGATGAGGTAACGAAATACCGGTTTTTAGAATGATCAAGAGGACGGGGTTTTCCCCGTCCTCTTAAAAAAAACTTAATCTTCAGGAATGGTGCCAACAACACCTTCGACAAATACGCTCATACCGAGCATATCGCCATCGCTCATGCATTGGCCCTCGGCAACGAACACACTGCCATCCTGAGCTGTGATAGGCCCACAGAAAACATCGTTGCCATCCAGGATTTCCTTCTCGGCAGCCGCGACTAAGTCACGAACATCCTGGGGAACTTTGGGACTCATCTCGGCCAGTTCTACAACACCTTCCTTCAAGCCACCCCAGAACTGGTGAGTCTCCCACTTGCCATCCTTACCGGCCTGAATGGTATTAATATAGTAGCTGCCCCAATTCCAGATGGGGGAAGTCAATACGGTGTCGCCTACGAAGGCGCGCATATCGGAGTCATAACCGATGCTCATCGCACCGCGCTCCTGGGCAGCTTTCTGCGGCTCGGTGGTATCCTGGTGCTGCGCAATAATATCGGCGCCGCCATCTAACAATGCCACGGCAGCCTCACGCTCAATAACAGGGTCATACCAGGTGTTGGTCCACACTACATGCACCTCAGCATCGGGGTTAACCGAACGCACACCCAGGGTAAAAGCATTAATACCACGGATAACCTCGGGGATGGGGAAGGCGGCTACATAACCGATGTTGTTATTCTGGGTCATCTTGCCGGCTACAATGCCGGAGAGGTAACGTGGCTGATAGATGCGGCCAAAATAAGTCGCCATATTATCCAAGGTTTTGAAACCAGAGCAGTGCTCAAATTTCACATCGGGGAACTCTTGAGCTACCTCGTACATATGGTCCATATAACCAAAGGAGGTCGCGAAAATCATATCGTAACCCTCTTGGGCATACTGGCGCATAACACGTGCTGAATCAGGGCCTTCCTCAACATTCTCGATGTAAGTAGTTTCTACAGTATCACCGAATTTCTCTTCCACGGCCTTGCGACCGCGGTCGTGTTCATAAGTCCAACCCAGGTCACCGGGAGGGCCAATATAAACCAAAGCAACTTTGTAAGGTTCATCTGCAGAGCCACCACCATCAGGGGCTGCACCACCACCACAACCAGTTAACACCAAGCCCAAGATTACAACCAGGGACAGGACACTCCAAAACTTACGCTTCATTGAATTTGCCTCCTTCTGTTTTTTATATACGAATCTGCTAACGAACTAAAACCGAAACTACTTGAATATATTTTACTGCAACACCTCCTTTTTTATGATAATTAGGGACTATTTCAAAAATGAGGTAACAGAAAACATCTGTGTTATTGCATTAACACCACTTCAACCCAGGTCATTAAATATAATAGGGGCGACCAGCCAAAGTAATGGGTTATAAACACGTTTAATAGTTGTCTGATGTCTGTCATCTTAGATGACCTAATTATACAGGCAAAACGAAAATTTTGTCAAGCATACCAAACTTTTTCAAGAATGGCAACTATCTTTCGACCTTCAAAAAGACTACAAAAGTCTTAGCCCGTCATCACATAGCAAAGAACTGTATCTATTATGTGAAACTTAGTTAGGACAGGATCTCATGAAGACTGTTGTAGTCTGCGTCTTCTTGTTCTTCAAGTAGCTCATTATTCACGAGCTCAATGTTTTCGCGGGTAATACGAAAATGATCAAAATCCCGGGCTACATAGGTATTCGCGAAAATGGGATCGGTCTCCCGGAGAATATCCCGGACCGGATAGCGTTGGGAGAGATGGGTGAGCACCAACTTGCGTGCCCCGGCCTCGCGGGCCAACCAGGCTGCTTGTTTAGCGGTCAGGTGTCCAAAGCGTTGCGCCATCTCTTGGTCGGTAGATAGATAAGTAGCCTCGGTAACCAACATATCCACCCCCTGTACCGCCTCGACTAGGTCATCTACCCGGCCTGTATCCCCGGTAATGGCTAATGATATACCCGGACGTGGCGGCCCCAGGACATCATCCGGCATAATCACCCGGCCATCCTCCAAAGTGATAGGCTTGCCATTGACTAAATCACGGCGCACCGGCCCGGCAGGAACGCCTAACTCGGCGGCTTTATCCGCCATGAAGGGCCTCCGAGCGCGTTCCTGGAAGCGATAGCCAAAACAACCAGGCCCACGGTGCTTAACGGTAAATGCTTGCACCTCAAAATCAGCACTATCCAATAATACACCGGGACGGATATCAATAAAATCAATGGGAACCGGTGGTCTTGCTCCTCGTAACACCACCCGGAAGAGCAGATCGTTGACCCGGTCCAGCGCCCAACGCCCGCCGTAAATCTCCAGGCGATCCACAGCTTCCCACCGGGCGAAGGTAGAGATTAAGCCCCCCAGTCCCAGGATATGGTCGAGATGGCCGTGAGTCAGCAGGATGCGCTGCAAGCGGCGGAATCCGATGCCGCTGCGCAAGATCTGCCGCTGTGTACCTTCACCACAATCAACCAGGAAGCGTTCATTACGGTAGAGGACAACTTGTGAGGGTAATCCACGCTGGATGGAGGGAGCGGAAGCGGCTGTGCCCAAGAAAACAACTTCAATCATAAATGGCCCCGCTACAATCCTAAAATCTCATCCAGGTCAATACCGGCAGTGGTGGCGTAACAATAGTGTGCCTTGCCTACCCGTGACTCCGGACCAATCCCCACGGCGGTCATATTCGCTGCCAGTGCCGCGTCAACTCCAGAGCCGGCATCCTCAATCACCGCACATGCCTCCGGTGCGATCCTCATCTGCTCTGCGGCATACAAGAAGACATCTGGGGCCGGTTTGGCTTTGGTCACACTGTAGCCGTCGGAGATAGCGTCAAATGCATCCAAAATCTCCAACCGGGAAAGGACCGTTTTCGCATTTTTGCTAGCCGAGCCAATAGCGACCTTAAGGCCACGATGCTTGATCTCAAAGATAAGCTCCCGTGCGCCGGGTAAAAAGTCATCCTTGCTCATCTGTTCCAGGTAGTCCTGGTAGTATTCGTTCTTGCGCACCATCATCTCCTGGATCTGCTCTTCTGTATAAGCGGAGAGATGGTCACCCATCAAAAGCTCCAGGGATTGGCGACGGGAGACACCCCGGAGTTTGTCGTTATCCTCACGGGTAAAGGAGACCCCTTCCTCGTTGGCCAATCGCTGCCAGGCCAGGAAATGGTACTCGGCGGTATCGGTAACAACGCCATCTAAATCGAGAATAAATGCCTTGATCTGTGTCAAAATCTAGTAACTCCTTTTCCATGAATGTATGGAAAGTCTAGCATAGTTGATGAGCTTGTCCAGTTGGGGGAAGATGTCCCGCCTAGGGATAAATCCCAAGGCTACATAACCACGCCCGCTAAAGCGGGCTTCTGGAAGGCATGTTCATAGGATGTATGTTTGTGAGTGACGATTTATCATTGGTTTATACTGTCATCTAACGAAGACTTTTGTAGTCTTATAACTGAAGTTGCCGCCATACTTCTACTGCTAACCCGTTACTTATGCTATCGCACACGGGAAGAAATGCCGCTACCCACAAAAGCACCGTGGGACGATTCTGTAACCGGGCATAGGCCAAGGCTTGCGCTAACAGTTTATCCACAAGTGCCACATCAGCAGCAAAATACCGGTTGAGGATATCCCCGAACTTGAGCACAAACTCCTCTTTGCCACTTTCCTGGATCGTCTTTAGCAAAACCGGCAGGGCCTCCCTCCCTATAACAGAATCAGCCGGTTGCTCAATAGCGGGAATCATATACAGGAGTTCCGCTGCTCTTTGGGATGCATCAGAAATCTGCTGTACGGCTTGGAAAACATCCGGCCATAGATCATGGGCACCGGTTGCGCTAATTGCCTCTATCAAGCTATGCAAAGAGGATGTATCAAACATCATAGCCGGGTACACACGTTGCAAGCCAAACTTCAGCCATCCGTAGGATTGTTCCACCATATCCATCTTGTAAAATGACTGGGCCACGCGCGCGCTATTATGAACATTAAAACTCACAGGATAAGAGGAAGATATAGTACCCGTGCCATTAACTGCACGTGATGTAGCCGTCTCTTTAACATATTTATTCCCCGCTCTATGGGCCAACAGTGCTAACCGGCCCCACAATGGCGGCAACCAGCCATCAGATGGGTCTAATTGTAAGGCAAAGCCCAGTATCTCCTCCAAATAATCATGGACATAAGCCTCTCGTTGTAGTAGCATCTCACAAATATTGATGTAGCACTCAAAACGCTGCCCCTCACCAGGTATCGTTGCAGCCAATGACTGTCCTTCATTCGTTGCGCCCATCTCTACTAGGGCATGCGCGATGGCAGCGATAGCATCGGACACCCCATAATAATCATCCTCTGGCAATGCCTCCACATAGGCTCGCAATGTGTGAACCATATCTATATGTTGGAGCTTCGCAGCATACTGAGCCGTAAGCATTATGATTCCGGTATGTTCTACCCTATCCGCGTCTTTGAGCGTATGCCACATCCTGGTTAGATAAAGCTTAGTTCGATCCTCATAACCACAAAGCTGAGCTATATCAACCAGTCGTCCTAGCCGGAGATGGTGGGCCTGTTGATGTTGTGAGCCTAATAAATTAGTCTCAATCCGGGTGAATAGGGTTTGCCATTGGTCCGTGTTCGCTTTATCTTTCTTCGCTAGGGCATACAGTATATCTAGTGCTGCGCCATCGTGAAGCTGGGGAGAGACTTCTTTGAGTAGATCCTTACACGCATCCCATTTATCGTTTAAGGCCAGTCCCACCAGGATACGGGGATTGAGGATGTCATAGTGTTTGTGCTTGAGCAGCACCAGAGCTTCGTCTAGCATGTCAAGGGAAATCAATGTTATGGTAAAGAACTGCCAAGCACGTTGTTCTAACCAATATGAAGAAGGTTGCACCGGATTTTCAGCTAACTTAATTGCATCTTGGAAAAATATTTTAGCTCTGTCATTCCTTATTTTGGCCATTGCCAGTGCGATTTTATTTGTCCCCGATTGGTAATATATACCTTGGTCTATTGCGTCTAAGTCCTTAATAGCAGCGCACAATACCTTGTTTGTTAATGCCAGATTGTCTATATCTGCACAAATAACCGCCAGTTCTGCCAAACAAACGCCCCGGTAGTTTTTAATTTCAATCTTCAATGCCTCGTCAACCACACGTTCCAAATCAGAGGGATACCCAAAATCAATAAGCATCCGAGCGATTTCGGACAAAAAGCTGCAGCGTTCGTGCTCCCAGGTTTTGTTTACTAACACTAGACTTTTCAAAAGTACGTCATGTGCATCCTCTTGTTTTCCACATTTTGAAGCAGCTAATGCAACTTTAAAATGAAGCTTTATAGCTTTTGAACCATCAGAATCAAAACTCGGGCTTGAAACAAATGTCGGAGATAGTGCTTTTTCAACACCATAACGACATACAAGAGTAACCAGCGAATCCTCATCATTTTGTATTTGCTCGGTATCATTTGAAACCGGTAAACTCTTTAACTCTAATTGGACTTGTTTGAAAAGCTCTGAATCTCCCAATTCTTGTGCTGTATTCTCAATTAGGTGTAAGAGTTGCACTTGCTTTGTCACTTCAGAAACTAAACGGGCACGTTGTAGAGCTTCCTGCCCCCGGCCTAATCTCACCAAGGTTTCATAAATTTCATCCGGTAAATTTTTAGCAATGCCGGCAATCGTCGCTCTCTGCCAGGAATTAGTCACTATGTGAGACCAACCTTGAACGCCTTGAGAAGTAGCTGCACTAAACGTTATATCTAAACAGTAAGTATATTTTTGACGACTAAAATCATAATTTAACTGGGCCTTGTACCAAACTCGATTTTGGATCAAGTGTTGTAATACTTCAAAGTTTCTGACTTCCGCAAGATGGTGAAATAGATATTTTAAAGCATATGTATCATTACAAGAGGCCCAATCGTGTTTATAGGTACTGATGTAATAATCTGTAATTTGGTGGTGGTACATATGGATATCAATCCAGAATTCCTCTGCGCGTTCCTCATCACTCAGAAAATCAACTACCGATTGGTGATACAAGTAGTATAATTTTTCCTCTGCTGCGACTGGATTAAGAAATTGTCGCACATCGTCCAGTACGTCCCAGACTGTCTGCTTATTCAGATCCGTAAATGCGACCAATTGATCTATGGTCAGTGCAGTTTGCGCCGTAGCCAGTATGCCCAATAACGGGCGGTAGCGATCTCTCCATTTATGCTTATTCGCGCCTAATGCCCGCGTACGTAGGAATTCACGGTACACGCCATCCAGTCCGTGGGGAAACTCGTTCAGGGTGTCGGGTCGATGGGGACCGGTCTCGATTCCGCTTAGTAACCAGATCAGATAGAGAAAGTTGCCTCCACTGGCCTCTACTACTCGTTTGACAAAATCATCGTTTGCAGTTGCCTGTTCAGATATGTGTGTTTGTAACGTTGTAGATGTTGTTACTCGGTGTTGAACATAGGCATGCACATCTTGCTGATTTTCCGCACGACCGGCATCCAGTAACAGGTGAGGAATGTTCAAATTCTCAAAGTATCGCAGCGCTGTGCTCTCTGGGCGTGAGGTCAGTACAAAGCGGATTTGGGGTGGGAGTCCTCGTGCGTTGGCAAGTAAATCCACAATGGTCTCTTTCTCCTGTAATTGTGTTGCCTCATCCAGTGCATCTACCAGGATGATTAATTGTTGATTGTAGCCGCTGGTATACAGAACTCGGAGTGGCTCAAGCACAACACGATTAAAGGTAGATGTCGCGGATGGCGCATTGACGATCAAGTGTTTAATGTTGACATTAGTAGCTTGCCCGGAAAGCTCACGGATATTTTGTTGTGCATCAATATAGACATTGCTATCTTGCAATATCCCCTGGGTAAAACCCTCGATTGACATAAGTTGCTGTGATATGGAACAGGCGAAATTCAATGGATCGACGGTTTGACTGTTCCGCGCAATACAGAAATGATGAGCATCCAGGTGACGAATCTTCGTCAGCCGTGCTGCAATCGCCGTTTTACCAATACCTGGCTCCCCGGTGATAATGAAATAGCGTGGCGCATTGGGATCAGCCAGCCAAGCGTCAATTTCAGCGAAGAACCACTCGCGACCCACAAAGTCGCGGTTATGCTCAGCGATCAAAGATGAGAAATTAAACATTAAATTCTTCCTGTAGTATTAAATTAAACATACTCCAATCACCACACCAATTGCAAAAAGTAAGTACCTCGTGGTCCCACAGCCACTATATCAGTATCCGAAAGCCATGTGCAAGCTTGGAGTTGTCCATGCACGTGTAAAATCGCAAGGCAGTTGAAATCACTCGCATCCCATATTCTAAGCGTGTTGTCATTAGATACTGAAATAATCAGATTCCCATCTTGGCTCACAGCACAGTCATTTACCCAATCCGTATGACCATCCAGGTAAGTGCGCACTTCACCAGTTTTAGCATCCCACACGATAAGTATCGCATCGTAAGAAGCAGAAACGATAAATGTGCCGTTGGGGCTAATAGCACAACCCACAACACTATCTGCGTGTTCTGCCAATGTCAGGTACGCTTCACCTGTTGCCATATCCCACATTTTGAGGGTTTGGTCGGCAGACGCGGAAACGACAAAACTCCCATCTGAACTGACCGCACAATCGAATACCTCTGCTTCGTGACCACGCAAGGTGCAGAGTTCCATCCCTGTCCGCAAATCCCAGACTTTGAGTAGACCGTCACCTGAAGCAGATATGAGACTATTGCCATCAGGCGTAATTGCACAAGCGTTTACGCGCTCCGTATGTCCCACCAGAGTCAATAGCTCCGTATCTCCGGTCTTATCCCAAACTTTAAGTGTGTTATCCGCAGAAGCCGATGCAATGATAGAGCCATCCGCGCTCACCGCGCAGCCATCCACAGAAGCAGTGTGTCTTGTAAACGTGTGTAATACACGTCCACTGTCAATATCCCAGACTTGGAGCGTGCCATCAACTGAAGAAGTCACCAGAATAGAACCCGTGGCATCCGCCGCGCAATCCCACAAATCCAATGGCACGACAGGGGAAGTTGATGCTTGGCATTTGCGCAAGTCCCAAATGTCAATGACATCACCAACTGATGCAGAGATGGCCGTCGTGCCATCAGCGCTGATCGCACAGGCGAGCAATCCTCCTTGTATCCAAGAGCGATGGCCAATGAGCACAGCACGCTCATTCCCTGTCTCAACATCCCAGACTCTAAGCATCTCATCACTTGATACAGAGAGAATGGTTTTGCTGTTGTTGCTGATAGCACAAGCATTGATCATACCTGTGTGTCCTCGCAGTGTCATTTTTTCAGCACCGGTAATGGCATCCCAAACTTTGAGTGTGTGATCTTCAGCGGCAGAAACGAGGAACGTGCCACAAGGACTGATAGCACAGTCCAATACCGCTCCCTTATGCCCGACTAGGCACATTTGCTCAGTACCTGAAGCCATATCCCAGACCCGGAGTGTGCTATCAGATGAGGCAGATACAATTATGCCCGTATCACTATAAATCGCGCAATCATTGACTACATCTGTGTGCCTGGAAAGCGTCATCAGTACTTTTCCGGTTTGCACATTCCAAACTTTAAGCGTGCCATCAGATGAACCGGAAACTACTCTTGTACTGTCAGGGCTGATAGCACATGCATTTACATCGTCGGTGTGTCCAATAAGTGTAGCGAGTTCATCCCCGGTCGTAGCATCCCAAAGTTTGAGTGTCCCGTCCGCAGATGCGGAGACTATAACGTTACCCTCGGCACTCATTGCACAACTCAGAACTTTCGCAGTATGGCCTTGTAAGATTCGTCGTTCGGCTCCGGTGGTTATATCCCACAATTTAAGCGTACCGTCTTCCAATGCGGAAATAATGGTCGTGCCATCAGGACTAATCACACAGTCATTAACCGGATCGGGTGTGTAAATGGGGTAGTGCATCGGTAATGTGCGAATGTGCGCGGGATGGGGGATGTCAGGCAAAGGATGAAGCGGTACAAGATGCGGGTGAGGCAAACTTTGTTCAGACAGGGCTATGACTGTGCGCAGTTCAGGATTTTGATTCAGATATACGTATAGAGCGTTAGCCAGTTCTTCGTGTTCTTCACATTGGTCAAATAATTGGCTGTTTTGTAAGAGGGCTTGTTTGAGACGTAGCAATGCTGAATCTTGAGCAAGTGAGAGCAAATCGTAGTCTTCGATGACGGGTTGGGCCGTCAAAGCGTACATCTTCACCGATAACCAATCGAAATCACGCAATAATTCACTCAACATGCCGATGCGCTTCCTATGTCCTAAATGGTACGGTAAATATCGAAATCCGTATTCATCGAACGCTGTATACTTGCTTAGCATTTTATCTTCCCTTATTGCTGTACCAAACTAAGCTCCCTTCAGCCGCAAGAAATGCACGTGACCAGATACACTACCTGCGATGAAGGTCTTCCCATCCTGTGACACTGCGCAAGCGTAAAGCCAATCATCTCCACTGAAAACAGTGACTTGTTCAGTGAACAAATTCCAGACCCTGAGTGTGTAGTCATTGGAGACAGAAACGATATATTGACCATCTGGCGTGACCGCGATACCGTTGACCCAATCTTTATGCCCTGGAAGACTGAGTACTTCTTCTCCATTTTCCAAATCCCACATTTTTAGGGTTTGGCTATCTGAGGTAGACAGGATATGGACGTTATCTGACGTTAGTGCAACAGCTTTTAACTCACGGGACCACCCCCCACTGTGAGCAACAAAACTGAGCAGTTCTTCTCCGTTTGAAAGTTGCCACACCTTAATCGTTTCATTGTAGGGGGAACAGGAAACAACATATTTGCTATCTTGGGTAACGTACAAGGACATAACTCCCTTGTGCATCAAAGTAAACACTTCTGTTCTATGATTGAGATTCCACACCTTCAACATGTTATCTTCCGAAGCGGAGATAGCCTGTGTGCCATCAGGAGTAACAGCTATAGCCTTAACTGGACGGGTATGTCCCGCAAAAGTATGAATTTCCTCTCCGGTTTCCACATCCCACATTTTGAGCGTTTTATCATATGAGGTTGAGAGTATATAATTTGTATCTGGGATCACAACTACATCAGTAACAGGGCCATCATGACCGTAGAAGGTGCGCAATTCTTTACCCTCATTAATATCCCAAGCCTTGAGTGTTCCATCAAATGAAGCTGAGATAACCCGCTGTCCATCTGGCATTAGGGCTACTGACCTAACCCAATCACGGTGTCCTATGATTGTGGCCTGCACAGTTCCGTTCTCCAAATCCCATACTTTGAGCGTCCAATCATCCGAAGCTGAAAGCACCCGTTTCCCATCTGGTAAAATGACTAAGTTGGTAACTAGCTACCTGACAGTTTAAGGAAAATAGGGAATCAGACGCATAACCAGGGGTTTGCCATTCGTCAATAAACGTTCCAGCATATC
>JAFGKB010000053.1 GCA_016928755.1 Anaerolineae bacterium
GCTTCAATAACACTGATGCTGCTTTCAGGATAAGGTTGGTTGACCGCTGCGTGAATGCCAAACAATGGGTCCATAGGCGTGACGTCTGAATCAGAACCGCCCCCTACAAGCAGCCCTGCATCCAGGAATTTACGGAGCGGATACGCACCGGAGGCCCGTTCATCCCCCAGACGTTCGTTATACACACTACCCGGCCCGCCCCGCAAATACATAAAAGCCGGTTGCGTGACAATAGCAATCCCCAAGCGAGCAGCCCGCTCAATCTCACCAGGCAGAGGAAAACCAAAGTGTTCCAGGCGATGACGATGGTCAACCTTTGGATACTTACTAAGGACCCTTTCAAAAGCATCTAGTGCCTGGGTGATGGCTAACTCACCGATAACGTGAAATGAAATCTGGACGTTAGCGAGATGCGCCGCCATGACGAGTTCCTCAACCCTATCATCAGAATAATACAGAAAACCGTGAGTATCAGGAGCATCGGCATACGGCTGCTTAAATGCCGCAGTACGGGAACCGATAGAACCATCCAGTAAAAAGTCCCCACCTTGCCGAGGAAGTCCGGCTTCCTTAATCTTGTTGATATCTTCTGTGCACCAATAAAGCAGCACGTCAACAGGGAGTTGCGGCGTAACATCCATAATAACAGGAATATCAGAATCGGAGAATAGCTCACCACCTTCCACGGTATGCAGGGTCGTGATCCCTACCTCGGTCGCCCGCTTTGCAACTGCGCGGAATGCTTCTTCCCGTTGGGCATAACTCTGCTTATCGAGAAAAGCCCGTTTCGCCAAGCTGTTTGCCTTCTCATGCAAACGGCCGTTAAAGCCACCGTCAGGGGACTTACGAACTCCAGGAAGTTCTGGGGAAAGTCCTAACAA
Source organism: Anaerolineae bacterium (assembly GCA_016928755.1). Taxonomy (GTDB): domain Bacteria; phylum Chloroflexota; class Anaerolineae; order B4-G1; family SLSP01; genus JAFGKB01. Next base: position 882 of record JAFGKB010000053.1, read on the forward strand.
TTCAAAGCCGGCTGTATTAACTAAAGTATAATGTAGACCTCGATCCGAGAGGTAGACCGGATGCCCTGGAGCCACCTGATCCAGTTCCGCGGCTGTTGGCGGTCGTTTCTCACGTAAACGGGACTCATCCAGCCGTTTCCCATAAATCCAGTGGTCTTGGGAGTAAGTAGCGGCAGCTTCTCGCACTTTATCTAACACATCATCAACAGAAGCACAGTCGTACATATCAATACCGGAGTAGTTACGCCCGGTATTCATCATATGCAAATGGCAATCGTGAAACCCCGGTAGTACTGTATGCCCTTGAAGGTCCAGCGCTTCCACCTTTCGTTCCCGGCATAAAGCCGTAATCTCCTGGTTCGTCCCACATGCTTTAATCTTTCCCTCTTCAACGAAGACAGCCTCACATACGGTCATCTGGTCATCCATCGTCAGGACAATTGCATGTGTTAATCCAAAACTAGCTCCCATTTCCTAAACCTACCTTCCTATCGCCCGCTCTTTTTCATAAGTTACTTGGCCGCTTTTAACCGTCATCACCACATCGATATCCTTCAAGACTGTCTGGGATACCTCTAATGGATTCTGAGCCAAGACGACTAAATCGGCGACCTTCCCATCCGCAACAGAACCTCTTAACTCTTCTCCAAAAGTCAGCTTAGCGGCCTCGTAAGTGTACATACGCAGGGCTTCTTCAACACTGATACTGCTTTCTGGATAGGGTTGATTTACGGCGGCGTGGATTCCCAAAAGAGGGCTTAAAGCAGTAACGTCAGAGTCCGAACCGCCACCGACCGTAATCCCGGCATCCAGGAACTTCCGCAGCGTATATCCTCGCCGCGCCCGCTCCTCGCCAAGACGTTCGTTATAGACTTGTCCAGGGCCAGCGCGCAGATACATAAAAGCCGGTTGAGTAGAAATTACTACCCCTAGCTCGGCTGCTCGCTCGATCTCACCGGGCTTAGGAAAACCGAAATGATCAATACAATGACGGTGATCTTTTTTCGGGTATCTTGCCAACACCCGTTCAAACGCATCCAGAGCTTGTGAAATCGCAAGTTCGCCAATCGCATGAAAGGCAATATGTACATTTGCAAGATGCGCAGCCTCGACAAGGACTTCAACCTCTGCATCAGTATGATACAAAGAGCCACAAGTCCCAGGAGCATCTGCATAAGGGCTGTCAAAAGCCGCCGTGCGGGAACCAATAGAACCATCCAACATAATATCTTTACCCTGCCGGGGTAAACCGGCAGCCTTAATGCGTTGGATATCTTCTGTACACCAATACAATAGAACGTTGACCGGTAATTGGTCTTGAATTTCAAAAATAGTAGGAATATAAGAATCTGCAAAGAGCACCCCACCCTCCACAGCGTGAAGAGTAGTCACCCCGGCACTGGCAGCCAGGGAAGCCGTATAATGCAGTGCACGTTTCAAATGTGAGGGATCTTGTTGACTAAAGAATGCTGTTTTAGCTATATTATTAGCTTCTTCGTGAAGACGACCGTTAAAATGCCCATCAGCGGTTAACCCAATTCCGGGCAAGTCTTTTGAAAGTCCGATACGGTCAAAGGCCATATTATTAATTAATGTGTAATGCCAGCCCCGGTCCACAATATATACAATATGGTCAGGAGCAACTTCCTCTAATTCAGCAGCCGTGGGAGGACGTTTCTCCAGCAGTCGGGACTCATCCAGCCGCTTACCGAAGATCCAACGTTCCTGGGGATAAGTACGACTGGCCTCACGCACCTGCTCTAAAATATCACTCACAGAGCGACAATCATACATATCTATGCCCAGTGCATTCAGGCCAGTTCCCATCATATGCACATGGCAATCATAGAATCCCGGTAAGACCGTGGCTCCTCTGAGGTCCCGTAACTTTCCCTTCCGAGCTTCACATAGCGACTGAACCTCTGCACTAGACCCATGCATCACTATCCTGTCACCGTCAATAAGTACAGCTTGCGATACATCCCCTTGAGGAGACATTGTCAGCACTGTACCATTGACTAAACCCCATACCTTATTCATAACTCCCTAGCCTAAAAGTATTAGGGGGATTAAGCCTAAGCCCAATCCCCCCCGTTTAGTTACTTTACGCTGATTGCACTTCAGCTAACTTATCAAAAGCTCCACTACCTGCCAAGCCCTCATAGGCTTTAGCATAGGCTTCGTACATATCCTCATAAACTTTATGGTTTTCCATATTCGGCTCAATCTCGCCGGTTACTTCAACCAAAGTATCAACACCTTCCTCAATAGAACCGAAGACACCAGCACCAACACCACCAAGAATGGCAGCACCTAACACTGTGGACTCACCAACCTTCAAAGTTTGGACAGGGCGACCGTAGATATCAGCCTGGATTTGGTTCCACAACGGGGATTTAGTCGCACCACCACCGAGGCGAATCAGATCAACAGTTACCCCGGCATCCATCCAACTCTGCATAATATCGCGGATTTCCAACACGGCACCTTCCATCACCGAGCGGGCCATCTCACCACGCCCGTGAGCGAAGGACATACCGATAAAGCTGGCCCGTGCGTTAGGATTCCAACGCGGTGTAGCCGCCGTACCAAGATAAGGCAGATAGAGCAAGCCCTTACTGCCGGCGGGAGCTGCGGCAGCCAATTCATTCAAGTACTCAAACGCACTGCGTCCGGTCTCTGCTTCCATCTTCTTCTCAAGGGTACCAACAACATCACGGAACCAACGATATGAGCTGGCTGCGGCATTGGTCAAACCCTCGGCTTCCCACATACCAGGATGCGCGTGGTTGGTAATCATCAGACCACCGGTTCCAGGAATAGGTTCACCCAAAGAGACAATAGCCAGGCCCGCAGTACCTAATGTGACTGTAGCCATACCGGGCTTAATAGACCCCATACCCACAACACCACAGTTCTGGTCACCGGCACCCACACAAACCGGGGTTCCCACGGCAAAGCCGCTCTTCTCAGAAAGGGCAGCCGATACCTTTGCGACTTGGGTACCTGGGGGCATGGGCTTACCGAACAAATCAGGGCTTACGTCAAATAACTTACAGAGTTTGTCACTCCACTCAACCTTGCCGATATCCCAGACGCCATAGAAAGCCATATCTGAGGTATCAGTATAATAATCATCAGCACCAAAGGCCTTGAGTACGAGGTCTTGGTTCTGAATAATCTTATAGGTCTTCTCAAAGAGTTCCGGTTCATTCTTGCGCATCCATAGAACTTTGGTGATAATCCAGGTGGTACCCATAGGCATACCACTGGTATTATAATACTCTTGGGCGTCAATGAGTTCCATCATATCCGCAACTTCGGCACCAGTCCGCGCATCCTGCCAGGAGATCATAGGACGCACTGGTTTGCCGGCTTTATCAATTGGCACAGTCACGGAACGCTGAGTCGAGAAACCAACAGAAGCGATCTCTTTAGGATCCACACCGGATTTAGCAATCGCAGCTTTACAAGAGTCCATCGTCTGGGAAATAAGGAACTCACCGTCTTGGTCAACCCACCCGGGCTTAGGATAAGAAGCACCATACTCGCGATAGTCATTCCCAATAATGTTACCCTGCATATCAAAAATCACACAACGGGCACCTGTAGTACCAACATCAACACCAGCAAGATATTTAGCCATGATTTTTTCTCCTTATAGAACTAATACTTATACTTTGATGAAAATACAACCCAACACAAGGCTCCCCAACCCCAATTGGATAGCCAATTAACACAGAAATAATGTGGCCTAGCCTTTAAATGGCGGTACAACACCAATCTCACGCAAAAGGTCCAGCCCATCAATAATCTGCGGTGCAGCCCGGGTGCCAATCCGGTCAGCGCCAGCCAGCAGGAAGACAAATGCATTCTGCGACCGTGGGAACTTCACC
>JAFGKB010000267.1 GCA_016928755.1 Anaerolineae bacterium
CTGCTTTATAAACTTGAACTCACGTTTTTAGAACCCCCGGTTACGTTGGAACGACTGGAAGAAGCATTGCGTGAAGATTACCATATTCTGCACTACCTGGGACACGGTGTTTTTAACCCACGTCGAGGCCAGGCCGCCCTTTATCTGCAAGACGAGGCCGGTCATACCCAGGTAGTGCTTGATGAATCCCTGGTTTACACTGTCGCCCGCCAGGACACCCGCCCGCAACTCATCTTTTTAGCCGCGTGCCAGAGTGCCGCCCGCTTAACTGCCGATGCGTTTCTCGGACTGGCTCCCAAATTCATCGAAGTTGGCGTCCCGGCTGTGGTGGCTATGCAAGATTATGTCTCGCTGGAGAGCGCGCGTAAGCTTACCGGGACTTTCTACCACCGGCTGGTACGGCATGGCCAAGTGGATAAAGCGATTAACGAGGCTCGGAGTACCTTGGTAAGTGCCGGGCGACCCGACGCCGCAGTACCGGTATTGTTAACCCGTCTGCGTTCCGGCTCAGTCTGGCAGGGTGAAGCCGATGCCCGTGGCACTGTATTAGGTGATAAGCCCCATATCTTCTGGTCGGGCCTGATTAGTAATATCAAGCGCGGGCGTTGTACCCCCATTATTGGCCCCCGGGCCAGGGGCCGCTGGTTGCCCAATCCCGCCGAAATCGCAAGGGGACTGGCTATTGAACACCGCTACCCTTTCGCCGACAAGGATGATCCTTCCGGGGTAACACGTTATATGGCCAGCAGCCTGGGAGAGGATTTCCCCCGTTATGAGTTATTGGAAGTGCTTATTGAAGCTTTTAAAGAACGTCTCCCGGAAGGCTTAAAGCCAAATAACGATTATAAAACCCTGACAGAATTGGTGCAGGCTGTAAATTGGCGAGATTTAACCGCCAATGACCCCAATGAGATCCATCGCGTGCTGGCCCACCTGGATTTACCCCTCTATCTGACTACAAACTACGATAACTTTATGACAGAAGCGCTTATCGCACAGGGCAAAAAGCCAACACGGGAGATATGTCGCTGGAATCAAGACCTCGATTGGCTCCCCTCACGCTTCGACGACGACCCCAATTACGAACCCTCCACCGAGGAACCGTTAGTCTATCATCTGTTTGGCAATGATACAGAGATCGACTCATTGGTATTGACCGAGAATAACCATATGGATTTCGTCGTCAACGTAGTATCCGAGTTAGAGCGTATCCACCCCTACATCCGGGCCGCACTGACCAACACTTCATTGATGTTCCTGGGCTACAGTCTTGAAGATTGGGGGTTCCGGGTCATTATGCGGGGGCTGGTAGCTCCGTTGCAGCGACGCCGGCGTTTAAAACATGTGGGCGTGCAATTAGAACCGGGAAACGTGCGGGAAGAGGATATGACAGCCGTCCACGAGTTCCTCAAGGCATACTTCCAGGATGATAATATCAACGTTTTCCTAGGTACTGTACAGCAATTTGTGGCTGAATTGCGCGAGCATTGGGAAGGTGAACAATAGGAGCTACTGTAGATGAAAAACAATCCCTATGTAGGGCCTCGTCCTTATGAACGTTACCAGCGGCAGAATTTTTACGGGCGCAATCGTGAAGCCCGCGACCTCCTCTCACTACTCTTGGCCGAGAGGGCGGTACTCTTTTATGCCCAATCCGGCGCAGGAAAGACATCACTCCTAAATGCGCGTATCATTCCGGGACTAGAAGAAGAAGGCTTTATTGTCCTACCTATGGCACGGGTTGGAAGTGATCTACCTCCCGGTGTTAATGCGGCAGACGTGGATAATATTTTCGTTTTCAGTGTGCTGATGGGCTTATGTGGCGCAAGTCCCAATCTCCAAGTTCTGCCGGGCCAGACCATTGGAAGTTTTCTGAAATCTTATCTGAGTGAGGAGTCTGATCAAGGCAATATAGACTCTTCCGCACTGCCGTTGCTAATTCTCGACCAATTTGAGGAGTTATTCACAACGCACCGTGACCGCTGGAAAGAGGCCGAGGGTCTTTTTATACAATTAGCCGCAGCGATGGGCGAAATCCCGGAGTTAGGTATCCTCTTTTCGATGCGTGAGGACTACGTGGCCGAAATCGAACCTTACGCGCCACTGCTGCCCCGGCGGCTGCGTGCCCGGTTCCGTATGGAGCAACTAGGGCCAGAGGGTGCATTGGAGGCAGTTGTTAAACCGGCGGAGAATGCCGGAATCCATTTTGCCCCTGGTGTGGCAGAACGGCTCGTCGATGAATTGCGCAGCGTTAAAGTCGCGTCACCTCGCGCTGATGAAGGAGAGCAGGTTATCCTGGGGCCTTTTGTAGAACCGGTGCAGTTACAAGTGGTTTGCCAACAGCTCTGGGAGAATTTGCCGGAGCAGGAAGACCGTCTTATTGAGTGGGATGAGGTTGAACAATATGGCGATATAGACCAGGCACTCACCGATTTCTATGAGAAGACGTTGCAGGCGGCGGGCACTAAGGCGCTGGTTAAAGAACGCCGGTTGCGCCATTGGTTTTCCGAGAAGCTAATCACGCCTATGCAGACTCGAGGCCTGGCCTTGCGTGGTCGAGACGAAACCGCCGGGCTTTCTAATGCAGCCGTCGAAGTCCTTGAGCACCACCATATTATACGCTCCGAGATGCGGGCCGGCGCGCGTTGGTACGAATTAGCTCATGACCGGTTAGTAGACCCGATCTTGCAGTCCAATCGTAGTTGGGAACTGGCCCAGGATACGCCCCTGCGTACCGCCGCACGCGAGTGGAAGAGGAACGGGAATGCGGATTTGCTCTACCAGGGGGATGCACTGCGGGACGCGGTGACGTGGGTCGAGACACACCCTGATGAGGTCGAACCTGTAGAACAGGAGTTTCTAGCCGCCAGTACCGAGGTCGAAAATGCCCGTCGTCGCCGGCGAGTGCGCCTTATCCTTGAAGGTGTAATAGCCGTCGTATTAATGGCGATTGGAATGTTAGGCTGGTGGGCGGAACGCACCAATCGCATCGCCCAATCCCACCAATGGGTCACCGCATCACAACAAGTACAGCATCTTAACCAAGAATACAGCCTGTTACTGGCCCGGAAAGGTTTAGAGACCTACCATACCAATGAGGCAGAGATTGCTCTTCGACAGTCTATCATTGATTATTACCCGGCCCGTTTATTAGATGATGGTTCTACAGATTTAGGTTATAGTGTCTATAGCGCTAAGTTCCGCAATGATGGGCGTTTCTTGGCGATTGGATACTCCAACGGCTACGTGCGGCTATGGAATCTCAGTAATTATAAACAGACTGCGGCTTTAGTTGCCCGAAGTAGTATCTGGGATTTGGCCTATAGTCCTGATGGTAAACATATCGCTACCGGGACCCATAGCCGTCATATCCATATTTGGGACCTCTCAAATATGAGAAATGGCGATGTCCTGACGCTTTCCTCAGCGCGTGTTATCACACTTACCGGGCATACCGATGTGGTTTACGGAGTTGACTACAGTCCAGATGGTCGCTATCTCGTTTCAGGGGGACAGGATGGCAAGGTTCTTATCTGGGATTTGGAAAGAAATAAATCTCTACCACCTCTTAAGACTTCTCAATGTTCTGTTAGTGATGTGGCGTATAGTGCTGACGGGCGGTTCCTGGCAGCCGGATGTCAAAGTGGGCAGGTCTCGGTTTGGCCCTTACGAACTGCCACTACCGGCCAACTTACTGTGGGAGAGGTTTTTACATTAGCGGGGCATACTGCTAGCGTTTACAGCGTAGCCTTTAGCCCTGACCGCCCCCTATTGGCTACCAGCTCTGAAGATCGCACCATCCGGCTTTGGGATTTGGACCAACAGGAGATTGATATAACCCTTGTAGGTCACTTAGACACGCCGTTGAGTCTGGACTTCAGCTCTGATGGTGAATTTTTGGTTTCGGGTGCCCGTGATGCTACAGTGCGTATCTGGAATATCAAAGACCGCCGGCGTGATGCTATGGCTACTCTAACCGGGCATACCAGTGTTATTAATGTGGTTGCTTTTAGCCCCGATAACCGGTATGTTGTCTCCGGTTCAGGTGACCGTACTGTGCGTATCTGGGATTTGAAGCCATCCTTTGCTGTTCCTTATCTTACGCTAAGTACCGGTTCAACCGGTGTATCAGTGATTGACCATAGCCCCGGTGGGGCATTCCTGCTCTCTGGACTCCAGGGTGGACAGGTCAATCTCTGGTCTCTTAAGGACAGTGAGATTATTATGACGGTCCCTGTTATGGATAGCCGGACTTGGGATATTGCCTATAGTAATGATGATCGTTACGCAGTTTTAGCCAGTGGAAATAAATATGCGCGACTATGGGAGTTTGACCTCCAATCGCTAGATGAGTTAGGCGAGGAGGGCCAGGCATCAACGTCCGCACGCCCGGTGATGACACTTACCGGGCATACCCAAGATGTAAATACCCTCGCCTACAGTCCTGATTATGCCTCACTGGTCACCGGTTCTGATGATTACACGGCGCGGCTATGGGATATGACAAAGGTTAAGCCGGTATTAGAGTCGGCGGCTGCCTTTGTGGGGCATACCGGCCCTATCTATTCTGTGGCGTACAGCCCCGACGGACGGTGGATCGCCACAGGATCAGGTGACCATACTATTAACTTATGGGATGCGAGACAGAACCGGGACTTGGAAACCCGTACCCCGGTAGTAACCCTGACCGGCCATAAACGCGGGGTCTTTGGCGTGGATTTCGATCCCTATGGGGCTTACTTGGCTTCCGGCTCGTGGGACCGGACGGTACGATTATGGGACCTTACCCTTATAGAGAATAGTGATGGTTCAGAAGTCCTGTCGGCAACCCTTAAGTATGTCTTGGCCGGACATGCCGGTTATGTCTATGATGTAGCCTTTAGCCCCGATGGTCAATACCTGGCCTCTAGTTCATGGGATAAGACGGTACGGTTGTGGGATATAGGGCAAGAACCGCCTAAGACCGTAGCCATTCTTACCGGACACAATAACTATATCTCAACAATAAGCTTCAGCCCAGGCGGCGCGATTTTGGCTTCCGGGTCGGCAGACGGGACAATCCGCCGTTATCCGGTTCCTTTCGAGATAGTGGATGCCCTAGCCTGGGATTATATCCCCCATAAGCTAACGGCTGAGGAACGTCTCACATTGTTAGGAGAACAAGAGTAGTGCTATAATTGTTTGGTTTGTAATCTCAGTAGAGTAAAATCTAGGTGGAGGTGCAACGCTCTTAAGAAAGTGCAATGCACCATCTTGTAAGGGAGGATTATGGACGAAGAGCTTCTTTATTTCAACGGTGTTAATGGTAAGACAGGTAAGTACGGTGTCCCCGCGATGACGGGCAAAGAAGTTGATGGTCTTGTTGAAAGAATCGTCAAGCCGCCGGCCCAAGACCGTTTCAACGAACTCAAAGAGCGACTTAAGCGCAATACACTACAACAAATCAAACAACTCCGCGATAAAATACTCTCGGCGGATAGTGCCGAGGATTTAGCAACAGGTGTAGTGTTACCCTCCCGATGGCAAAGCTCTTTTTTGCAACATCTGGCCCTATTACCGGTAGAGACGATAAAGGCGGCCGCTATCAGTGAGGTCATTAACTCTGTCGCCTTTGAGAAATTGATGTTTTGCCTAGATAGCATCCGGCGCATAGAGGGAGAGGCCCGCAGTCTGGGTACATGGTTGCAAGATGAGGATTTGGCAGGAATAGCCCGGCGTATAGATGCCAGAGATGCAGACACGCAAGCAGAGGCGCGCCGGATGCTAAGGCGTTTTCATAACCTGGGTAGCCAGCTTGCCAGACGCGATAACGGCAGTTTATTGCGCGCCCCATTATTAGAAACGTGGGCCGGGGAATGGGCAGCCCAGATCCTGGATAGCAACCAACGCATCCAAGACGCCCTCAGAGATCTCTGTGAGCAGAAGGCCCCGGTGATAGTGCAGCTAGAGTC
>JAFGKB010000054.1 GCA_016928755.1 Anaerolineae bacterium
AGATTGTCCTTACCCACAATCTTAACGTAACTATTGTAGTAAACGACATAAGGCAGGGTCTACCCTGCCTTATGTTTTATCTAGGAGGAGTAGCACAGGATGAAGACAACAATTGGTCGAAAAGAAAAGCAATGGAGAATATGGGCCGTTATACTGTTGGTGGTCATTGCGATAGCAATTTATGTTTACTATACGCGCAATGTTACGTCTGCTGAGGTTGTCGAAGAGCCAACTTTGCAAACAACAACGGTACGTAAAGGTGATATTGTTATTACGGCCGTGGGCCGGGGAAACTTAATGTCTGGTAGTGAAATCGCTTTGGGTTTCCGTTCCGGTGGTGTATTGGTTGATCTCGCGGTAGCGGTAGGTGACGAGGTTACTGCCGGGCAGGTATTGGCCCGTCTGGATGATACAGCGGTTCAAATTCAGGTTGCCCAAGCTGAATTAAACCTGGAGCAGACCCAGGCTAAACTTGAGACGGCGCGTAATGCTATTACTCAAACACTGGAAGCTTCCCAGGCTAACTTGGCAGCCGCTCAGGCTGACTATGACTCCTTGGTATTGGAATCACAACATATAGGTGATCAATTAACATCTGCCCGTGTTAATCTGGAACAGGCCCAGGAACAATTAATCTTTGCCCAAGATGCTTACAATGTTACTTGGGACCCGGCCCGGGATTGGGAATTATCCATTAAAAATCGAGCGGCTGCCTTGGAAAATGAACGCGCGGCAACTCTCCGTGCTTTGGAGAAAGCAAAAGATGATTTGGAGATTGCACGAGCTAATTATAACCTGGCTGTGCTCAATCTTGATGCTGATAGCGCTACCCACTTGGCCCGCGTTAAACTTTTGGCAGCTCAACAAGCGTTGGATGAAAGCCTTTCCGGCGCGACGGTGCAAACGGCTGATTGGAGCGTCCAACAAGCCGAATTAGCATTAGCTGCCGCCCATCTATCTCTGGAAAGTGCCACACTTTATGCTCCGGCCAATGGAACTATTATCGCGGTTTCAGCCAATGCCGGTGATGTCTTAGGCACAAATCCAATTATTACCCTGGCCGATTTGAGCGCGCTGCAGGTGCGTTTCTATCTTGAAGAAAGCGATTTAAGCAAGGTGACGGTTGGCAATAAAGTGAGGGTTGTCTTTGATGCGCTCCCCGACCAGGAATTCTCTGGTCAAGTTACACGCATAGACCCCGCTTTGGTAACAGTGGATGGGACTTTAGCTATCCAGGGATGGGCTACGTTGGTTGATGTTGCAAGTCAAATAATGTTCCCTATCGGGTTGACGGCTGAAATAGAAATCATTGCCGGGGAAGCATATAAAACTCTATTAGTGCCGGTCCAGGCATTGCGCGAGCTAGGGCCAGGACAATTTGCCGTCTTTGTTGTCTCTGAGAGCGGTGAGTTAAAGCTCCGCCCGGTTGAGGTAGGGCTGCGCGATTTCGCTAATGCACAAATTCTGTCGGGGCTGGAACAAGGCGACGTTGTCAGTACTGGCACGGTTGAGACCGAGTAACCGAGCGAGGAGATTTTATGAATGACTATCTAATCACAGTAAAGAATTTGATAAAGACTTACGGTAGTGCCGAGGTTCTCCTGTATGCTCTGGCCGGTGTTGACCTCAATATCCGTCAGGGAGAGTTCGTGGCGATTATGGGACCATCCGGCTCCGGTAAATCTACTCTGATGAATATTCTTGGATGTCTTGACCGTGCTACAGAGGGGACCTATATTCTTGATGACGAGGATGTGAGTGAATTGAGTAAAGTCGAACTGGCCGACGTGCGTAACCGTAAGATCGGGTTTGTTTTCCAGTCCTTCAATCTGCTGCCACGTCTCCCGGCTTATAAAAATGTAATGCTGCCGATGATGTACTACCGGGCAGAGGACCGCCCGGAGGCTGAAGAACGGGAGATGCGTGCTATTAAGGCATTAGAGTCTGTGGGACTTGGTGACCGGTTAGAACACCATCCCAATCAGCTTTCAGGTGGACAGCAGCAACGGGTTGCTATCGCGCGCGCGTTGGTCAACCGTCCGCCATTACTTCTGGCCGATGAACCCACCGGGAATTTAGATAGTCGTTCCAGCGAGGAGATTATGGCCCTCATCCATAATCTACATGCGCAAGGCGTTACTATTATGATGGTTACTCACGAGCCTGACATTGCTGCCCATGCCGAACGTGTCATCTGTCTTCGTGATGGGAATATCGTCTCCGATGGCCGTGATGGTGCCAGTGAGTGTGAACGGCAAAGAGGTGCATTATGACGTTTATGGAAACTTTAGCTATTGCCTGGGAAGGTCTGACCCTTAACAAAGTGCGTTCTTTTCTCACGACATTAGGGGTTATCATCGGTGTTGCTTCGGTTATCATTATGTTGGCCGTCAGTGCCGGTGCCGAAGCCACTATCGCCGAACAAATCAATTCGTTAGGAGCTGATCTCATCATTGTTGGGCCGATGCGCGGTATCCCCGGTGCGAGTCGCACATTTGTTTATGAGGATGCCTTAGCTATTGCCGAAAGTGTCCGCAATATTGTGGGCGTTTCGGCTGAGCAGTTTAGTACCCAGAATATCAAAGGTGGTGATAGCGCCTTGGATGCAATCTCAATTTTGGGAGTTACGCCTGACTTCCCCCAGGTGCGCGATTACGAGTTAGCGAGTGGGCGTTTCTTCTCGGTTGAAGAGAACGACCGTAAGACTAAAGTCGCTGTGCTTGGATATGGCATTGCCCAGGACCTCTTTGGAACTCAAGACCCCTTCGGCCAACAGATTACTATTGGTTCGACCCGTTTCACCGTCGTTGGGGTAATGGAACCGAAAGGTGTTGTCGCGGACGTAGACTATGATGGGCGGGTTTACATTCCCATTACCGTCGTCTTTCAGAAGTTCACCACCACCGCAGTTGGAAGCGACCGGGTGCGTACCGTTTATGTTAAAGCCGAGAGCCGTGAGGTAATGGATAGTGTTATTGCTCAGATTACGGCAGTGCTGGCGGAACGCCATGATGTGGATCCCTCTCAACCTGATTTTAGTGTCCAGACCCAGCAAGATATTATTTCAACTCAGGAGGCAACAACAGAGGCGTTCCGCAATCTGTTGGCATGGGTTGCCGGTGTCTCGTTAGTGGTCGGTGGTATTGGCATTATGAATATTATGTTGGTTAGCGTGACCGAACGAACGCGCGAAATTGGCTTGCGGCAGGCGTTAGGGGCACGTCCTTGGGATGTGCAACTACAATTCCTGTTGGAAGCCATTATTTTGAGCCTTGTGGGGGGATTAGTTGGCGTCCTGACCGGAATCGGTGGGGCGTATATCTTTAATGCACTTGGAACAATGCGCACAGAATTGGTCCCCGCCTCGGTTCCGTTGGCCTTTGGTGCCGCGGCTACTGTCGGTATTTTCTTTGGCTACTACCCGGCTACTCAAGCTGCCCAGTTAGATCCTATAGATGCCTTACGACGTGAGTGAGCAGTATATAACCTCAATTTTCGAAAGCTGTTCAGAATATCAAATTAACCTTTAAGGAGAATGGTGAGATGAAAAAGCAAGGTATTGGAAGTTTGTTGGCAATATTGATTTTGGTGTCCATTGTAAGTGGGTGTGGGAGCACTGCTTCTACTACGACGGATTCGGCAGCGACCACGGCCCCAGTCCCAGAACTCACGGCTGCCTCGATGACGGCAACCCCGTCAGCACCGGATGTAAGCCTGGATACAGATGGTACTGCTGTTGATAGTGGTACGCTTACTACTGTTCTACGGGATGATTACACAGACGCGCTGAGTGCTCGTAACCAGTTGGCTTTAGGCAGCTTGCGTTTGGAGGGAAGCGCGGATGCGATTACCGTGGAACAGGCGCAAGAACTAAAGCTTTATTGGCAAGCGTTGCTGGCGTTGACTACCGATTCAACTGCCGCCTCTGAGGAAACGACAGCTCTCCAAAACCAAATTATGGATGAGATGATGGCAGCACAATTGGAAGCTATTGCGGCAATGCAACTAACCAATGCCGATCTAAACGAATTTTACGTTGAGCAGGGTATTGAGCTGACAACACCGGAACCAGGAGTAACGCCACAAGCGGGTAAGAATAGTGGTCTAAGTCAGGCTGACCGAGAAGCAACCCGTACAGCATCTGCGGCATTGGGCACTCCTTCCAGTAGAGGTTCCGGTAGTGGTGCATCACGCCGGGATGTCTTGCTTAATGTGTTAATTTCGCTTCTAACCGAACGTGCGGGGTCTTGAAACATAAGTAAGAGTGTATGGTGAAATCCAGGATGCCGGCATCTTAATCGACAGGCATGCGTGCGCTATTATAGCGCGCTATAATAGCGCACGCATTTCCCCAATCGTCATCATTTGCCTATTGTTTGACTTGTGGCATCATTAAGGTCTCTTACACATAGGCGGAAAGAATAACGAAAGGAGAGATGCGAGATGGAAAACCTGGAACTGGTAACACTTACTCCTGATAACCTAGAAGACGAACATATCTGTTGTGCCTTCTCAGATAAAAAAAGCGTTGAGGGCTATAATCTTAAAAAGTCCTGGCTGCGTGAGCGTATCACCGAGGGTTTCGTATTCAAGAAATTTGATGTCCGGGGTAAAGTCTTTATTGAATACACCCCGGCGGAATATGCCTGGCACCCTATTGATGCACCTGGTTATATGTGCATTCACTGTTTCTGGGTCTCCGGAAAGTACAAGGGGCAGGGATTAGGTAAACGTCTCTTGGAAGAGTGTATTAATGACTCCCAGGATATGAACGGAATTGTGGTTGTTTCCAGTAAGGGCAAAAAGCCCTTCTTGACGGATAAGAGCTTCTTTGTCAAATATGGCTTTGAGGTCTGCGACACCGCCCCGCCATATTTTGAGCTTTTGGCCAAACGCTTTAACCCTGATGCTCCTCTGCCTCAGTTTCGGCCCAATGCTAAAACCGGCACCTGTTATCACCAAGAAGGATTAGTTGTCTATTATACCGATCAATGTCCCTACACAAACTTTTATGTCGATGAAATGTTAGCCGTTGCCGCCGAACGTGAGATACCGGCTTACAAAATAAGACTAACCACAATAGAGGATGTCCAAAATGCACCTTCACCATTTGGTACCTTTGGCGTTTACTACAATGGCGAATTCGTTACTCACGAAATCCTCAGCCGCAAACGCCTAATAAAGATCCTCGACAAGATCATGGGGTAAAGTGTAACGTAGCGATTATGGACGTAGCGATTGAAATCGCCGCTGGGGGACCAAGAGGCCGGGCGACCGCCTGCGCGGTCGCGGACGAACGTGGTTAGTCATCCCCCTTCGGGGATGACCAGCTTTAGCTTCCTAGCCGCGATTTCAATCGCCGGGCATTTTGGGTGTATGTGCTTTCCCCTGTGGTAATGGCTTATCTGTTTCAGGAAAGGAGTGCTGTAAAATGTCAGAAACGCTAAGTGCTGTAGAAGAAGTTAAT
>JAFGKB010000268.1 GCA_016928755.1 Anaerolineae bacterium
AACTTCCCGGAGGTAAACGTAAATCTCTAACTTGTGTATTTTTCTACAGTGACTTTAATCCCCGGAACGGGCACACCTGAACCCTAGACTATCCTGGGCATAATTAGGACGGACTTCATTATGGGCAAATGTCTGCGCCCATTTATTAACTGCATTCCATGCCCCACCCCGGATAATTTTATTTTCCTGGTCAGCATTTGCCCAGTCATCAACCCACTCCCAGACATTACCGGCCATATCCATAACACCATAATAACTGGCACCATCAGGATAACTACCTACAACTTGAGAACTCCCCACACCGCTTTCGCTGGTGTTAGCATAGGCGACGTTCCATTCATCACCCCAGGGATAAATTCGCCCATCATCACCACGGGCTGCTTTTTCCCATTCAGCATCAGTGGGCAATCGCTTGCCGGCCCACTCACAATAAGCATAAGCATCTTCCCAAGTCACGTTGATGATTGGATGGCCGGCGAGGGCTTCAGGATAACTCCCCCAGGGGGCGGAATGGCCGGTTTCAGAGATAAAGATTTCATATTGCTGGTAGGTAACTTCGTACTTGTCAATTTGGAATTCTGGCAAATTAACTTCGCGCGCTTTATTGCCACCAGATGTAGCCCCCATCGTAAAAGGGCCGGCTGGTATCAAGACCATCTCATTGACATCGGCACGCAGAGGTTCATATGCATTTTGGGGGCCGGCTGGTTGGGTAAACAAAAGCGGGATACCTACCAACGCAGCGACTATCAATAACGCAATAAGCGGGACCGGCACCGGGCCGATTTTGCTACTCCATAACAGGCGTAAATTGGACATTGGATCACCGACCGGGCCACGCCCCGTCAGTTCTGCCATACGCTTAAGACGTCCGCGAACCACAGAGACAAGAACTTGGGGATCAAAGGGCTTAGTAATATAATCATCAACCCCCATCTCTTTCCCCCGGCTAATGTCATCCTTATTCGTCTTAGCCGTCAGGAAAATAAATGGCACCTGGACCCAGCGCTCATCCTCGTGCACTTTATCATAAAGCTCGTACCCATCTACTCCCGGCATCATAATATCGGCCAATATTAAGTCAGGTGTAATACGTCCCAATACATCTAATGCCTGCTCACCAGAAGTAGCAGTAAGCACCTGGTACCCTTCCATCTCAAGGGTCAACTTAACCCCATCCACCAGGTCTGGGTTATCATCAACCACTAAAATAATTGCCCCCATCATAGACCTCCTTTAGACTTGAAAACTGGTATATGGAAAAAAATTCCCCAAATAACGACAGAAAAACCGGGATTTTAACACCCTATAATCCCCATTTTTAGTAACCTTGTATAGCTCTTAACTCTTAGCTTTAGGGAAGTGCACAATGAATGTACTCCCTTTACCAAGAACACTGTCCACTGTTATTTCACCACTATGTGCAAGCACTATTTCTCTAACTATGGATAACCCCAAACCGGTTCCGGGGATTGTATGGGAAGGGTCAACCCGGTAGAACCGTTCAAATATCTTATCATGATTCTCCGGAGCAATTCCAATTCCGGTATCTACAACCGTGAAAACTATACTCTCGGTATCCTGCTCGGTATAGACTTCAACTGTTCCTCTATCTGAAGTGTACTTGATAGCATTCTCTACCAAATTGCGCACCACCCGCTCTATTTGCTTGACATCCCCTAAGATCTCCAGTTTCTGGCGTGGTTTTTTCCATCGCAAAGTAATATTCTTCTTCACAGCTAAAGGCAGCAGGTCTCTTACAATACTATCCACCAAGTCTATGAAATCAATGGGTGACCGCGCTAATTGAACCGCCCCAGAATCCAGGCGGGAAAGTGCCAAAATTCCTTCGACTAACTCCTCCAAAAGTCCAACCTGTCGCTCAATAGCATGCAACAACTCATCACGCTTACGGCGTGGCAAGCGACGGTAATAGCGCAACAAGTTACTAACGTGGGTTTTCACAACAGCCAAGGGGGTCTTCAGTTCATGGGTAACACCGGCCATAAAGCGCGACTTCATCCGTTCAATTTCTTTGAGGGCTGTAATATCATGCAAGACGATCACACTCCCCAAAACTCCCCCCGCGTCATCTCTAATCATAGAAGAATGTGGTTGGATAGTTAACACCCCCCCCGGTCGCGAAGGGTCAGGAAAATCAACGGAGGCCAGACTCTGCGCAGCATCCCCTAGCGTGATATTTTGAATGGCCTCCCACAATGCTCCGGAAAACAGGTCGCTATCGACAGTCACTCCCTGCACTTCGGAGAGTTTACAGCCAAACATTTGCTCAGCAACCACATTAGCGGTGCTAATCCGGCGTTGGGCATCCAATACCAACAAACCATCAGCCATACTGGCCAGAATGGCTTCTGTCTTCTCTTTCTCTTCTAATAACTCACGCGTACGTTCGGCTACACGCTGCTCTAATTGGCGATTAAAGGCCTGCACTTCAGCAAACAACTCCGCATTATCAACGGCGATACCGACCTCACTGGCTACAGATTCAAATAACCGCAAATCGGTAATATCAAACCGGTATTTCTCAGTATGCATAGCCTGTAAGACCCCAACCACACGGCCTTTAAGCTTGAGTGGAACACATAACAGAGAACCAGGTGTAAAATCACTGACCTGTGACACGTGCTTAAAAAAGTGTTCATCATCGGCCACATTGGCCGAAAAATAAGGTTCACCATTGAGCGCTACATAACCGGCAATACCATTCCCTAGGGGGAGACGATACCCGGTCACCAACTGGGCACCGGGGCCAGATGAGGCCATTAACTCTAATTCCGAGGCATCTTCAGCGACTAACCATACAGAAGCAGCTTCCGCTTGTAAAGCTTCCTGTACTAATTGAGTGGTCTGTTTGAGGATCTGGTTCAAGTCAAGGGTAGAGGTGAGTGTTTGGCCAACTTCATTAATCAACGACAGGTCACTGACCTGCTGTTGAACGCTTTGGAAAAGATACACATTGTCCATAGCAACTGTGACCAGACCGGCAGCGGCATTAAGTAACATCCAATCGGAGGTCGTTAAGGTTTTATGCTTCGGATACACAATTGCCAGGGTCCCAATAACCCGCTCCCGGCTGGCCATAGGAATAGGCCGGAAAGTGTAATCTTGGGTATCGGCAGAGGGCATGATGCGCTCCATCTCAGAATACATTAATTCCTGAGTATAGGACTGAAAAGTGAGTAGTTCTATATCCTCATCAAATGACACATCCTTAACATATGAGGTAATATGCCCATCCTGATGTGTCAAATTCACCCACAACTTTGTAGGAGACTCCAATAGCAATAAACCGGCCATCTCAACAGGCAAGAGGTCTACTAACTTTGTTATCGAATCCTGGAATGCATCTTGCCATGCCAGAGAAGAATTGCTGGCCAGCCCTAAAGCATTAAGCAGCTCAAGCTCTTTATTACGTCGCTCTGCCAAGCGTGTCTGATGATGCGCTTCTAATTCAGCTTTTTTAAGCCGCGCAATAGCGCGCACACGGGATAATAACTCTATACGCTCAAAAGGTCGCGGTATATAATCATCACCGCCTAATTCCAGGCCCTCGCTAACTTGCCGAGCACCTCCCCCATGAGCGGTCACGAAGATAACCGCAACGCTTTTTGTGGCTTCATCAGCTTTAAGTCTTTGACAAAGCTCTAATCCGGTCATCTCCGGCATCTGAATATCTGTAAGCACCAAGAAAGGCCGGACTTCCAGGACGCGCTCCAGTGCCTCTTTGGCACTGGCGGCTAATTCAACCTCGAACTCGCTACCCCGGAACATCAAAGAGGTAAGACGGCGATTGGTAGGCAAATCATCAACGACAAGAATCTTATGAAGGTCAAACTCACCAACCTGCTGAGCCGTCACCGGAGAAACATGGCCGCCATTAGACTGTTGGCGCATAACATCGGCTGAATAATGAAAGGCGGATTTTATATCTTCAACCGTCAATTGTGGTAATTCGGCCATGATCTCGGTCAGAGTCATGCCCATAGCTGCCAATTCCAGTATTACAGAAACCGGCACGGATGTATTATGAACTATTGGCTCGGTCTTTACAGTTTGTATCATATGACTTCCCAAAGTTTGAGTAGATTCCATAACCTTTATTATACCATTGTACAACAAGTTGCCTAATTTACAGCCTCCAAAATGCCTTAAAAACCGCGATTTCGTTTTATTTTCTTGCCTCTTAGGGGTATAATGTTAAGCATTATACTTTTTATCCGTTTAAAACTTGATAGAGTTCAAGTTAGTTTTCTTCAAGCACTTCTTTAGTGTGCTTGATGCTGAGTAGCTAACACGCAAGGCTTATAAACTTTGCCCATATAAAAATTAAAATGCAATAGATAGGGAGAAACGAAATGAAGAAGATTTGGGGATGGGTATTGTTAATCATCCTGGTAGCCGGGGGGATCGGGGGTTATTTCTGGATGAATAACCAACAGAAAGATGAAATCGATAGTAATATCATTCGTACATCAGAAATCACCCGCGGAACTTTAGAAATCACAGTTTCGGCAAGTGGTAATGTAGCCGCCAATCAAAAGGCAGAACTGCATTTTGAAACTATCGGGATTGTTGACCAAATTAAGGTAGAAGTAGGAGACTATGTAAAAGACGGCCAGGAGCTGGCACGCTTAAAGACTGATGATTTAGAACGCAGTGTTAGACAATCGGAAATAGCCTTAGAACAAGCCCAGATTGATCTCAAGGATATACAAGATCCCCCCAGAGAAGGGGACATCCAACTGGCGCGCACTTCCCTATCCCAGGCCTCACAGGCACTAGAAGTAGCCCGTATCGGCAAAGAATCCGCGCAATCTGAAGCCCAAGAGATGATGCGTAAAGCACAGGAGACCCGCGATAAAGCTCTCCTGGCATATAATCAGGCCAATGACGCCGGGCATCCCTGGACAGAGAACCAACGATTAGCCTATGTCGAGGCCGAAGGACAACTGGGGATCACACAAGTCAACGCAGAACTTAAAATACAGCAGGCCCAAGACCAATGGCTCAGTGCTTATAACCGTTATCTACAGGCAAAGGATAATTTAGAACAACTGGAGAAAGGTGCGGATGAGGATAAGGTGCAACAGACCGAACTTCGCGTAGAACAATCCCAACTTAATCTGGAAGAAGTTGAAGCAGCACTTGAGCGCGCTATTCTAAAAGCACCGTTTACCGGAATTATAGCTGAGGTGAATATCCAAGAAGGGCTAGAAGCACCAACAACACAAGCAGCGATGAGGATAATAGATGATTCCGCTTTTTATGTCGAGATTATGGTGGACGAGACTGATATTAGCAAAGTTGAGACCGGGATGACGGTGATTATTACACTAGATGCATACCCAAATGTAGAACTCGAAGGGATTGTTGAGAATATCGCACCCGCCGCAAAGGACACAGCCGGCGTGGTCTCCTATCCTTTAAAGATACGCCTGGAACCCACCGACGAAGTACAAGTACGGGATGGGATGACCGCCAGCGTTATTATTCAGACGCAGAAGTTAGATGACGTTGTGTTAATTCCTAACTGGGCGATTCGGACAGAGCAGGCAACCGGGGAAACCTATGTCTACTGTTATTGTAACAAAGACGAAGGCATTCCTTTAGAACGCGTCATTATTGTGACCGGTGAGCGTAACGAATCTTACACACAGGTTCTAGGAGGATTAGAAGAAGGCGCTATAGTGGCCTTGGTAGCAGAGGAGCGAAATCTGTTAGAGTTTAGCGGGCCACCCTCTCGATAAACCGCAGGAGAGTATACGGATGAAAGATGAAAACTCGGTAATTGAGGTCCAAAACCTGCGCAAGATATACCAGATGGGCGACATCGAAGTTCAGGCGTTACGCGGGGTCACTCTCAAAATAGAACGTGGGGAAATGATGGCTATTATGGGGCCATCCGGTTCTGGCAAGTCCACTTTAATGAATATATTGGGATGTCTGGATCAACCCACTGATGGCGCATACTATCTTGATGGGGAAGATGTCAGCAAAATGAATGATGATGAATTAGCCGCGGTACGCAACCGGCGTGTCGGCTTCGTCTTCCAGAACTTCAACTTGTTAGCGCGAACCACGGCCTTGGACAATGTAAAACTGCCCCTTGTTTATGCCGGCACGACACTTAAAGAGCGGGATAGACGCGCGATTGAAGTTTTAGAAGCCGTGGGACTCGGTAGTCGGCTGAACCATACCCCTAACGAGCTTTCAGGGGGGCAACAACAGCGGGTGGCTATTGCACGGGCGTTGGTCAATAAGCCCTCAATTATCCTGGCCGATGAACCGACCGGTAACCTAGATAGCCGCTCTGGAGAAGAGGTCATGGTGATTTTACAACGCTTGAATAAGGAACAAGGGATTACCATTATTCTGGTAACTCATGATGATCGCATTGGACACTATACACAACGTATCCTGCATCTTTTTGATGGTAAAATAGCCAAAGAGGAATTAGTCCCGGTCCCTATCCAAGCACAACCGCTGCCAGTACAGGCCCCAGAAATAAACCCGGTACAGCAATTAAAAGAAATCATAAGTACAACCTTGTAGCCTGGAAAGCGTAGTATAATATAGCAGCATATTATGAAATATCTCTAATCAGGAAAGGAGTATTTAAGCCAATGAGAAGTCATGAAATAGATTATCAGGTTTATGGAGACGATTTGCAGTTCGTGGAAATTGAACTCGACCCCGGTGAAACCGTTATAGCAGAAGCTGGCGCTATGATGTATATGGAAAGTGGGATGAGTTATGAGACCAAACTAGGAGATGGCTCAAAGCCAAGCTCCGGATTCTTCGATAAAGTGGTAGCGGTAGGTAAACGCGCCTTTACAGGAGAGTCTATTTTTATGACCCATTTCACAAATACCGGGCACGAAGGCAAACGGCATGTCGCCTTCGGCGCACCCTACCCCGGCAAAATTATTGCCTTGGACCTGGATGTAGCTAACGGGGAACTGCTTTGCCAGAAAGACTCTTTCCTATGTGCAGCTTTAGGGACCGAGGTTAGTATCGCCTTCAATAAGAAAATAGGGGCGGGCTTATTTGGTGGCGAGGGCTTTATTCTGCAAAAGCTGCGGGGCGATGGTATGGTCTTTATCCACGCCGGTGGCACAATCATAGAGAAACAATTGAACAACCAAAAGATTATGGTTGACACCGGTTGTATTGTCGCTTTTGAAAACACTATTAGTTATGATATCGAGCAGGCCGGGAACTTGAAATCTATGGTATTTGGTGGTGAGGGACTCTTCCTGGCAACGTTACAGGGCACCGGACGTGTCTGGTTACAATCATTGCCCTTCTCCCGCCTTGCAGACCGGATCCTCAAATTTGCCCCCTCCGCGGGCGGCAGCAGTCAGGGTGAAGGCGCAGCCGTAGTAAAGGGGCTGAGCAGCTTCTTACAACAATAAACTGTCTGTGTAAATTTCTAATAATAAGCTCCCCAGAGAAATATTTCTCTAGGGAGCTTGTGCTTTTAAAAACAACGCTTATGGTTATAATTTAGATAAGACTCTTTTTCAGTAGACTCAGGTTAGAAAAATATCGGGGATTTTACATTTAGTTTAAAAAATAGAGGATTAGGAGTAACAGTGAACTATGCCACGAGATGGAACAACGATGTCTGCTCATAAGCACAGTGCAGAGCGATGGTTAACTACCTCACTATGGCTTATAGTTATTACGACAACGGCTGTCGATGCTATACTGTACAATGTATTCTCAAAACCGGGAACACTGATCCCTTTCTTCATTATTCTGTTGATCAACAACCTTATTATTACCGGCATCACAGCTTTCTTTACATACCGCGCTCTAAATGGAAAATCAAAGACAGATACCAAAACACACCAAGAAATCGGAGTCCAAGAAGCAGCCGCATTATATGTCTATCAAAAACAATTAGAAACACAGAACGAAGAACTACGCAAACTGACACAAGCGGTTGAGCAAAGTGCGAATACCATTGTCATTACTGATTTACAGGGACGCATTGAATATGCTAACCCCAAATTCACAGAAACCACCGGATATACAGTCGCGGAGGCACTAGGCCAAAACCCACGGATTTTAAAATCCGACAAGCAACCAAAAGAGTATTATAAAAGTCTATGGGAGACCATTACAGCCGGGGAAGAATGGCATGGTGAATTTTATAACC
>JAFGKB010000269.1 GCA_016928755.1 Anaerolineae bacterium
CGATAAGTTGAGGCCAGTTCAGATGTTAGGTTAAGATAAAAATCGCCATAGCTAGTCGCCGGCTCAATTTGAGAACCCTCCATCCACTCATTAAAGCTGGTGATTACCACCCAATCCGCCCGGCTGCGCATTACACCATCCCAGGTCGAACGGTAATAGGCACCATCACTGCGGGCACGGGAGTAAGAATCCGAGCGACCGGTGGCCGTATCATCATAACCCGGCATAGTCGTGGCTACCCAATAACGAAAGGTATCATTTTGCGTGTTCCAGTTGCGCACTTCATTACCCCAACGCACCAATATAGAAGCCGGGTTGTCACTCCACGCCACAGAATAGAGATATAGGCCATCAAACGCATCCAGGTAATCCAGATTTGAACCCTCGGCAATCCAGAGCATATTGCGGTCCGGGTCCACCTGGTTACGGAGGGCCTGCCAGGCGGCTACCGAATATTGCTCCTGACGCCAGAAGAAGACCACCGCTTTGCCGTCAACTTTTAGATAGGCCGGGTGTGTGGCGTGCTGGTCGCGTAATACAACCAGGGAACTTTGAATCGCATCGGTGTTCGTCAGGAATGGTCCGGCTAAGTCCATAGTTAGGCAAGCTTTAAGACCGGCGTTATTAGCCTGCTCCAACAAGAGACGGAAATTAGGTTCGGTCTGGTTATTTTCTATCTGCGAGCCATACCAATCAAGAACCAACGCATCAATGCCTGCTTGGCGGGCCTGTTCTATATGTTGCGCAATAATGCTCGGATCAGCCGACATATACGGTTGCTCTGGTTGGTATGGCAAAGAGTTAGCCCAAGTATTCAAATCAAACCAAGCATAGTAAAAGGCCAACACAAGACGTTCATCTTGCGCCGCTATATGACCGACCGGGAATATCGCCCACAGGATTAATAAAAAGATAAATACCCAGGATTTCTTAAACTGCATCTGGCACTCCTTCATCAACAGGTGCAACACACTTAAGAAAGTGCAATGCACCGCTTCTCATTCCTTGTTGGTGTAGATAGCCACATAGCAAGGCCTTAGTTGGTAGAATTATGGCTACTCATAAGCTTGTCTATCCAAGTATACGCGACAGTGGAAGATTCGCAATCTGGACATGGTGTATTTCTTCAAGTATAATAAATACCGCTTTATAAAAATTAAATAGGAACGTCTTAAGAGTCTGTAAAAGAATAATTTCCTGCACAAACGCCCCCGAGGACGGGAGCTGAGAGCAACAACGCTGAACTTTTAGGATGTTCTAGAATATGGAGAAACATATATGTTAGAACAGATTGTAGGTACATTAGGTAATGTGGGAGCCGGGTTTTTATCCTTCCTGGTTGCCTTGGTTCCGCTCATTATAGTTCACGAATTTGGACATCTTATCATCGCCAAATTATCCGGCGTTTGGGTTCGGGAGTTTGGCGTCGGTTTCCCACCCCGGATTGTCAAGCTTTTCCGCTGGCAAGAAACGGATTTTACCCTTAACTGGATTCCGTTAGGCGGCTTCGCGATGATGGAAGGGGAAGACGTTATTCAAGACGCAGAGAATAAGGAAGAAGAAGACCTGACCCCAGAAGAACGGGCGGAAAAGGAAGCTGCAAAAGAACACAGTTTATATGCGGCAGCCCCCTGGAAGCGGATTTTGATCTACTTTGGTGGCCCGCTATTTAATAT
This sequence comes from Anaerolineae bacterium, assembly GCA_016928755.1. Lineage (GTDB taxonomy): Bacteria > Chloroflexota > Anaerolineae > B4-G1 > SLSP01 > JAFGKB01. The sequence goes on from JAFGKB010000269.1 coordinate 1,677, forward strand.
CCTCCTAGCCTGGGCGCTATGTGTACTACTCTTTGCAACGGGTGTACCGGCAACGAGAATTATTATTGATGGAATCGCCCCCAATTCACCCGCCGAAGAGGTTGGACTACAAAGCGGGGACATAATCCTGGCAGTTAACGAGACCCAAATTGATGCGGTGACAGATGTAGGAGCAGTTATCCAGCCTTACCTGGGACAGGAAATTGCAATGACACTAGAACGTGATGGAGAAACTGTAGTGCTAAATGTCGTACCACGTGCAAATCCGCCAGAAGGTGAAGGCGCCATTGGGATCAGCATCTATGCAGATTTCATTCCTGGACAGCAAGACCGGTACACGTTCTCCAAAGCATTCAGACTCGGCTCACAATATATGGCCGGGGCTACAGGTATGACATTGATGATGCCCATTGATATCATACGCGGCTTAATTCCCTTGAAGGAAGCGCGTCCGGTGGGTGTAGTAGGAATCAGCCAGATAGCCCAGCAATCGGTTACGGAAAGCGTCAACGTAGGGTCTGCCTATCCGTTCTTAAATATCCTGATCCTTTTAAGCATCAGCTTGGGCATTTTCAACCTACTGCCAATCCCGGCATTAGATGGGGGACGCATCATTATCACATTATTCGAGTTAGTCCGAGGCAGCCCCTTAAAACCCGCCACCCAGGAACGTATACACCAATTCGCTTTCTTGTTACTGATGGCACTATTCTTCGTTATCACAGCAATGGACATTTTATACCCGGTAGAAATACCGCCAATGCCCTAAAAAAAGACGGAATGTGAAGACGTAAATCACACATCACGTTTCACTTATCTCAACCAAGTAAAGTACTAAAGTATGGAGTGAATTACCCTAACTATGAAGAATGAAGCATCAATACAAAGAATGTGGGAAGCACTTGATGAAAATTGCGTCCCAGAAGTAAAAGACCTCCACCATCTGTCAGGGTTGATAGATGAGGACATCGAGCGCTTTACAAAAGCCTGGAAGACTTTGCCCATCGAAATCCGCAGAAAGCTTATGTATGCCCTTTACGAGATGGCGGAGATGAACTTTGAGATGGACTTTAATACGATTTTTCGTATGGGGCTGAAGGATACCGATGCAGAGGTAAGGACTTACGCCATTGAGGGACTATGGGAAGATGAGGATGTAAGATTAATTCCGCAACTGATTGCGCTCCTACAAGAAGATGAAAACACCGGTGTGCGGGCAGCCGCGGCAAAGTGTCTGGCCCATTTTATCCTGCTCGGTGAGTTGGAGAAAATACGTCCGCGGCCATTCGAGACAGCCTATGAGGCCCTGCTTAGAGCACATAAAGGGGATAATGACCTTGAGGTGCGTCGCCGGGCATTAGAAGCGTTGGCTTATACCAGCCACGATGAGCTTAAGGAATTAATCGAGGTCGCCTACCAACACCCAGAGGAGTTAATGCGTATCAGCGCGGTCTTTGCTATGGGCCGTAATGCCGAGGCCCACTGGGCAGCGACGGTTATGGCAGAGTTAAACAGCCCGAACCCGGAAATGCGGTACGAAGCGACTCGGTCCAGCGGCGAGCTAGGGTTAAAGGAAGCTGTGGATACTCTGGTTGAGTTAACTGATGATGTAGATATAGAGATTCAACAGATGGCACTCTGGGCCTTGGGGCAGATCGGCGGTAAAGTGGCTGAGAAGACACTGAACTATTATGTAGATTCGGACAACGAGGCGCTGCAAGTTGCAGCCCAGGAGGCCTTGGGAGAATTGGAATTTCTCCATGGGAATCTCGATATATTCTTCGGGCCACCGGCAGAATTTGATGGGGAATCAGATATAGAGTGGTTCGCAGATGATGACGAATTAGATGACAACGAATTAGACGACTTATTGGAAGAGTTTCTATAAATAGAGACTCCTCACAACGTATGAAAACAGGTGCAATGCACTTGAGAGTGCATTGCACCCAGCGTAAAGGAGGATTTAGTGTGTATTCCACGACGACACGCTTAAGTGACCGGCATAAGTCATGTAATTGGAAAATAGTCACAGTACTCCTATTCGTAGCCGGTATAATCACAAGTTTTATCACGCCCCCACTCCCGGCTAAAGCGCAAGCCAAGGTGGAGATTAGCTATAACTACACGTTTGGACAAACGGCGGTCTTCAACCTAGCACTGGAGCAAGGCTCACAGAGCGATCAGGTACGTCTTTATATCCGCACCCTTGATAACCTTGAAGCTTACACAAGAGTGTATACTCTGCCATTGGAAAGTGGCCGGGCCAGTTACCAACGCGATTTACGCGCAACACCTTTCCCGCCGTTTAAGCATGTAGTCTTTTGGTGGGAGTATGTTGACTTCCAGGGAAAGAACATTAAAACCTCTGAAGTCGATTTCCTATATGAGGATAACCGTTTTGAATGGCAGACCCTTGAAGACGGGGGGATTATGCTCCATTGGGTAAATGGAGAGCCAGCGCTTATGGTTACAGCCGTAGATATAGCGCAAGCCGCGCTGCTAGAGATCGGAAATGCTTTACAAGTGCCGGCAACCAAGGAAATCGCTATCTATATCTATCCTTCCCTCAACGATCTGCAATCCGCCCTACGCCTGGCGGGGCGCACCTGGGTGGGGGCCGAAGCCAAACCTGATGTGGGCGTAGCGCTGCTCGCTATCCCCGCCTCGGCAGAGGCCCAATTGCAAATGGAACAGGCTATGCCCCATGAACTGGCGCATATCCTTATATACCAGCTTATGGGACCAGTGGGGTATGAAAATTTGCCGATCTGGCTCTCAGAGGGATTGGCAACTCAGTTTGAACAACGTCCGGACACTACATACGCGCTAAAATTACAAACAGCCGCAGAGGAAAGTAACTTTATGCCTATGACCGAGCTATGTGGGGCTTTCCCCTCAGATTCAGAAGACGCGCTCCTGGCCTACGCACAAAGCCAGAGTTTTGTAGAGTATCTGCAACAGACCTATGGCTGGTCACGAATACGGCTGCTGCTGGATATGTACATCGACGGATTAAGCTGTGCCAATGGAGTAAAGGAAGCCCTGGATAAAGAATTGACAACCCTGGAACGGGATTGGAAGGTCTGGTTGATTCAGGATAAGCAAACCCCGGATTCGGGGAAACAGTTTTGGGCGACATTGCAGGTAGTGGGGCGAGATATGGCTCCGTGGTTAGTATTGTCGGGGATTATTATCCTGCCGGGGACGCTATCTTTGATCGGGAGACGCCGGGGATAAGAGAAGCGGCCCACGGAGATGGATATGCCAGCAAACGCGGACTTGGCAGTCCGCTGCGAGCTACCAGCAACTAGGCGTCGTCTTCATCAACGAAGGGCAAGACGATATAGAAAGTAGTCCCCTGGTTGAGTTCGCTCTCGACCCAGACGCGGCCATTATGTCGCTCAACAATTGATCTCACCAAGGCTAACCCCAGACCGGTACCGGGAATCTCGCTGGTCTCACGGCGTTTAATACGGTAGAACTTCTCAAAGAGGCGGATTTGGTCCTCATGGGCAATGCCTATACCGGTATCGGCAATATAGATTAAAGTTTCATTATCCCGCATCTCTAAACCAACGTTTATCTGCCCCCCCGCCGGCGTATACTTGATAGCATTATCCACCAGGTTACTGATGGCCTGACGCAAGAGGGTGCAATCACCAATCACCGTGGGCGCACCTTCAGACGGCTCTAAATGCAACTCCAACCCTTTAGCCGTAGCACGGGCAGTCATCGAGTTAACAACCTCAATCAACATCAGTCCCAAGCGACATGACTCTTGCAACAACCCCAGGCCGGCCTCAATGCGTCCGAGATTCAAAAGGTCCTCAATAAGCTCCCGCATTCGATTACTACCATCCAGGATATGATCAATATACTTTTGCTGTTGGTCATTCAATTCACCGACCATCATCAACATCGTAGCATAGCCCTGGATTGAGGTCAACGGGCGGCGCAGGTCGTGGGAAACAGTCTCCACAAAATCAGATTTCATCTCATCTAACTCTTTAAAATGCGTAATATCACGCATTACAACGACTTGCCCGATACTACTTCCCCCGGCATCCATAATCGGGGCAATGCTGGCATAGAAGGTGCGACCATCAGGCATAGGAATCTCAATGACTGATGACGCATCAGTTTCCCCTTCATCCCGGATTAAGGCGGCGGCCAACGACTCTGGAATCTCCAGTTTGTTCACAGGGACACCATAAGCGTTATCATCAATATCTAGGAGGTTCTGGAGTGCCGGATTAACCAATAGCAACTGGTTATCCCGGTCGGTCACCAGAATAGCATCTATAGTACTGGAAAGAATAGCTGCCAGTCGTCGCCGTTCTCCTTCAGCCGCCTGAAAAAGACGGGTATTATCCACTAAGACGGCGGCCTGGCTGGCCAATGTACTTAAGAAGTTAACACTAGCACTATCGAAAGCATTGGGACTAGCCCCACCAACCCACAAGATGGCAACGGTACGGTTTTGTGTGCGCACCGGGAAGGCCGCTATACTGCGCAGACTGCGAGGTACCGGGCCGCTTCCGGATTTAGACAGATCCTCACTGATCAAAGGCTCAGTACGACGACGCACGAGAACGGAAGTGAAGGCTTTGTCGAGTTCACGAAATTCAGGATCGTCTAAGCCCACAGAGAGCACCCGCGTGGGCCGCTCCGCATGGATAATCACAAAGCGGGCCACTACAGCGCCGGTCTCTTTCAAGGCACCTTCCAAGATAGGGGGAACACCTTGTTCCAGGTCCAAGGTAGCAGAAACTTTCTGCGAGACATCTAACAGCAAAGAAAGATCATTCAACCGGTCTTTAAGCCGCAAACGCATCTGCTCAAAAGCTCCTCCCAGTTGTGCAACCTCATCCTCCCGGGAGATTTTTACCGGAATATCCAGGTTGCCCTGGGAAATCTGATGTGCCCCTTCGGCAAGGGTATTAAGGGGTTTAGTGATTTGAGTAGCAAGAAAGGGAATAATAGCCAGTAAAACAACGCCGGCTAAAAGCTGGATCCACAGTATCGGGCTGGAAATCAAGGTCGCCGTCTCCAGCACCTCGGAAAAGGGTAACTGAAGGACAACGGTGTAAGGTGTACCCTCAACAGCCTGAGAATAGAACAATACTTGTTCCCCCCCTGGTCCAATACCATCATAGGCACTACCGGCAGCCCCTTCTACAGTATACCTTTCAAGGGCTTGCGGAATTTCAAAAGGTCGCAAAATCGCGCCTTTATCAGGATGGGCGACAATAAGGGACCGGTTATCCAGAATAAAGCCATAGCTTTGGGATACGAGAACGTCGTCAGATGTCTGTGTACGCGAGTATTGCAGGGCCTCTAACGCCCGCCGCATCTCCGGATTAACGTCTAACTGCACCCGTCCCATTAAGACACCTTGAGTTTCACTCATTCCATCCCGAATAACTGGCCAGACAACCGTAAGGCCATACTCACCAGACGGCAATACTGTGAGGTGAGTGAACTGGGAAATTTGCACATCCAGGGCCAGATCGACAGCAATTTTCTCCTCGGTTGTGAGACTGATAGCCGTGGTCTTCTGGGGAACAGCCGTAATAACCTGGCCGGTGGCATCGGTTAACAACAATTCTTGGAAGAAGGCGACTATTTGACGGTCTTTTTCCAAGATAGCCCCCCGCACATCCGGGTTTTCGGAGAGTAGCTCCACATCATCCGCAAAAGTAGCAATAAGGTTCAGCCCAGTGTAATAGAAATGCAAGATACCATCACTGGCATTAGATGCACTGCGCCCCATTTCTACCAAAGACTGCTCCCGGGCCAAACTCACCGCACGAGAGGCTACGGCCACAATAGAAAAAACCATACTTAATAAAACCACGGGAATGATGGTGAAGACAAAACGAACCCGCAAAGAACGTCCATAAATAGA
>JAFGKB010000270.1 GCA_016928755.1 Anaerolineae bacterium
AATGTTTGGACATTGTGGACAAGCTATACCGATGATAACGAAAATCAAGAGCAAATGATCTGTTGATAATCTCTGGACAAGTTCCCAACTTGTCCTACAAGAAAGGTGGCGTTTGGCGTTTTTTAAGGGTTGACAGGCATAGTAATTTATGCTTGAATGAAGGTAGAGGCGGGTAACACCGTGTTTTTCACCTGCTTTACACCTTAAAAATATCCTTATCTATTGCCGGGAAGATACACCGACACAGCGCACTATCTTGGCGCGCTGTCCTGATACGCTATACCGGCACGCGGACTCAGCACATAAGCTTGTTCATCTTATGATTCTCCAGGGAGACGGTGGGGTTTACCTGCTGTAATGTTCCTTCAGCCCTTTAAGAAAGGAGATAGTGAGATGAACTCGGAGATTAGAGGTAGGCCCTCAACAAATTGTCACATATGCAACGGTTACGAGATAGACAAAAGGCGAGGAATTTCGCTGTTAATTGTAGCCCTTGCACTTGGCAGTATATTGTTAGCACTGGCAATTCTAAGTCAACAGGCCGGTGCCCAGGAGATTCCCGAAATCCCGGCTGACCTGGGGGATGCTCCTGACAGTTTGTTTAACCATTATGGTATTAATAATACCGCTTACTTTGCAACGCTAATACCAGGACGATTTCCGACAGTTTTTCGGGGAACGCCCCCCGGAGAAGCCCCCGGCCCGATCCACTGGCAAGCGGACCAAGCATGGTTAGGCGAAAAGGTCAGCTTTGAAGAGGAAGCCGATATACTCCCCGATCAAGATGTGTACAACAATATCCTGGATCAAGGCAACGATAATGCGGATCAGGACCGCTATGACGATGGTTGGCTGAACCCCGATGTGAAATTCACCCCTTGTGGAACTACAACCCTAAAAGTACGGATTTCGGCAGTGCCAAACCTGGGAGTAGAAGAGCTATTCTTGAATGTTTGGTATGACGGTAACCGGGATGGTGATTGGGAAGATTTGTCGGATTGTACCGGTGCGGTAGGGCATGAGTGGATTGTCCAGAATTATGCCATTCCTGCGGCCCTGCTTGGCGGCGGGATGGTAGATATTGACGTACCCACGGTTCTTGTGGCAGAAGATCCAACATTGGAATTAATGCCCTACTGGATCCGCTTTACTTTAAGCGAAAAACCAGCACCACCACCAGTACAGGGTGGTCTGCCCGAAGGGGGCGGGCCAGAAGAAGGTTTCGAGCTAGGTGAAACTGAGGATTACCTTATCAAGCCGGAGGTTCCCCCCATTGACATTGAGAAACACGTCTACCCCCCGGCCATCCAGGCCGGGGACGCACTCACCTATACCATCATTCTATTGCCCCCGCTGGAAATGGTAGGACAGACAGTCTTTGTCTCAGACACGATCCCGGTAGAAGCAATCGTATTCACCGATAGTTTCAGCGTCTCCACCGGTGACCTAAACTATGACGCGCAAAAAAGACAGATTATGTGGTATGTGCCAATCGACGATACCGGCATAACGCCAACCCTACACGCCAGATTGGGGACCCATATAGACTTCCCACCCTGTTGGGAACGCCCCCCAATTAGGAACCGTGCCTACCTGCGCCCTGATATGGCAGGAGATATAGTTATCGCCAGCAATGAGGTACGCACCGATTGGCTCTGCTCCGACCTGGGAGACGCACCGGACAGTATTGACAACCACCACGGCATCAGTAACACTGCCTATAGCGCGCCGGTGGTTATGGGGCGTTTCCCCACAGTGTGGCGAAGCCGCCCCGGCAATCCCAGTGGGCCAAAACACCAGGACGCCACACAAATCTGGCTAGGCGAGATGGTCAGCTACGAGGTTGAGGCTGATATAGGGATCGACCAGGACCCGACCAATAATATCCTTGATAAAGGCGTCGATATAGCGGATCTCGATCTCCATGATGATGGCTGGATGAACCCGAATATGGGATTTAACGACTGCCAGAGCACCACCCTGGACGTTATGATAACGGCAGCACCGACAGGTTATCTACCAGACATTATATATCTTAATGTCTGGTACGATGGAAACCACGATGGTGACTGGGATGACACCCGCACCTGTGCAGATGGGCAAAAGATCGCCCACGAGTGGATTGTGCAAGATTTCCAGGTTGTGCCGGCCTCAATTAACGGCTCACTTATATTCCCGGTACCCACTACATTAATACTCAACACAGACCCCGCCCAGGAGGGCTGGATACGATTCAGCCTGAGTGAACAACCGGCTCCCCAGATTGCCGGTGCAGCCGCATTAGCCGACGGGCGCGGGCCGGATTACCCGATGCATTACGAACTCGGAGAGACCGAAGACTACCTGGTTCCTGGTAGAGAACCGCCGGATATTGATATTGACAAGGTCACGGACTTAGAAGCAGTACCGCCCGGCGGCATTATCCCCTACACAATTACGATAGTCAACAACGGGACTATTCCGGCTGCGGGCGTATTGGTAACTGACGCAATTCCAATGGGTACAATGCTGTTGACGCCCACTCTGAAAGCTTCGACCGGACAAGTTATGTATCACGCAGATGAGAATGTAATCCATTGGACGCTGGATATTACCAATGATACGCTGACAGAGACCTTGAACTACAACGTCAAGGTTTGGGATGATGAACGACTAGACTGCGAAATGTTAATCTGGAACCGGGCTTATCTATATCCCTTCCTTGATATTCCCCCGCTGATAGCCGATGTACGGACGCCGCTTATCTGTTCGGATTTAGGGGATGCACCGGATAGCACCTATAATCACCATAGTATCATGACTAACACGGCTTATCTTACACCAACGATTAAAGGCCGTTATCCCACAGTCTGGGCCGGGACACCCAATACCGCCCCAAGCGGCCCATTGCATAAAGATGCTACATGGGTATGGTTGGGCAAACACGTCAGCTTCGAGATGGAAGCCGATATCGGGCCAGACCAGGATATACGTAACAACATCCTGAATGGAGGTAAGGATAATGCCGATAACGACCAGTTCGATGATGGCTGGCTAAATCCCAAAGCCGTCTTCCCTGATTGCAAAGAAACGACACTTAAGGTCCGCATCTCACGCCGTCCAGGTGTACAAACCGGGCGTATGTTCCTCAACGTATGGTTTGACGGCAACCGGGATGGTGACTGGGACGATGTACGACGCTGTGCGAACCAGACAAGTTATGGACACGAGTGGATTGTGCAAGACTTTATAGTTGATACCTCGACAATTGTGGGCTACCAGGATATTGTAGTACCCACAACACTGATTCTCAATGCCGACCCAGATGCACCGGCATGGGTGCGGTTCACCCTCAGCGAAAAACCAGCACAACGTCCCCCCACAGGCGGATTGGCAGATGGGCGGGGGCCAGCCTACACCGATGCGTTCCAATGGGGAGAGACCGAGGACTATAGCTACCGGCCATTGCCCTCTGGAGAACCGGGAACGGTTGAAATTACCAAGACGGTTTCCACTAATGTGGTAAAAGTCGGGGAAATCTTCACCTATACTATCGAACTGGCCCACAAAGGCGGGACGGCAGCTATGTATACAATGATGACCGACACGCTACCCTCAGAACTAACCCTGGTAAATGGGCCATATGTTACAGAGGTTATCTCCAGTGTGACACCCCTGATTGCCAACTTCGACGGACAACACATTACCTGGAAAGGGTATCTCTCACCGGGGGCCAGGATCAGGATTGATTTCCAGGTCAAGGCCCGGTACTGCCCGTTAACAGCGGCAGCCAAGGCAATTAACAACATCGCGAAAGCTATAGACCCAGATGGTAATGAGGTAAAGAGCGGCGTGGAGATTACGCTAGATTGTACGCCACCGCCACCACCAGAACTGGACCTCGAGAAACATATTGTCTTCGAGAACGGCGAAGAAGAACAGTCGTTAGCCTTGGTTATACCCGGACAAAAGGTATGGTACAAGCTGACGCTGGAGAACAATGACACGATCAGCCACACCGTGCACCTCTCCGACTCGTTACCTACCGGATTGTGGGGAGTATCAGTACGGGCGACTCGTGGAAAAGCTCTGTTGCTCCACGGGGGACAAGCTGTCGCCTGGGATGGTGATATCGGCCCAGATGAGACGGTGGAGATATGGATCGAAGTCCAACTTAACCGGGAAGTCGATTGTGATGCCCGGTTGATCAACCAGGCATTCTGGCACACGGAGATTTACGATGGAGAGAGTAATATCGTCATCCTGGAAGTGATTTGTCACGACCTGGGTGATGCCCCTGACAGCACAAACCATTACACCCCAACCCGGATGACGGCCTATCCTGGGGTCCAGGCTAACTACCCCACCGTCTTTAATGTCAGCGCGCCCCAACGTGGACCAAAACACCTCCTCCCGCAACCCTTCCATTTAGGGCCACGGGTAAGTGTCGAAGTTGAAGCGGATATAGGCCCCGATATTGACGGAGTTAATAATATCGTGCCTCCCAAGAACGCAGCAGACCTGGACAAAGCAGATGATGGGCTTAACCTGCTCAAGTTGAGCTTCACCGATTGCCAACCGACCCGCTTCCCGGTCACAATAAGCATCGATCCCTATATCGCCCACGCCCTCACCGAGACCGACGGTATTGCACGGCTGAATGTCTGGCTAGACAGCAACCGGGATGGTGATTGGGCAGACTTCGTACAGTGCGGGCAACAGGAAGCCTTGGAACATATCGTTATCGACTACCCGGTAGATGTGGGCAAACTGGGTGTTGGGTTACACACGATTATGGTCAGCACAAGCGGGCCGGTCTCATGGCCGGATGATATGATAGATGACCCCAGTTGGCTACGGCTGACACTCAGTGTGCGCCTATCCAATAAGACCCTGACCTCATCTGGCGGAATTCAATATGGAGACGGACGAGGACACCAGATGGCATTTTGGGTTGGCGAGACGGAGGACTATATCTACCGTGACCCGCAGCAGCCCGGTGGCGATAGCGATCCAATGGTAGAAAAGCAAGGGTGGATTTACCCGCAATTGGACACGCTCACACATATGAGCCGAGCCGTTTGGCACCTGGGTTGGATGGTGGAATACCGCAATCCCGGCCCGGCAGCATCTAACAACGTCAAAATAGTCGATAGTTATACCCCCGGCATAGTGGATGTGAAAGACTTTGCCATCCCACCGTTAAGCTCTAGTACTAGTGGAAACACTATCACTTATGATGTTGGCAAGTTAAATCCCGGCGAAAGCGGTGTGATTTTCATCCACGGGCGAGTGCCAATGACGACGGCGGCCGGGACGGTGTTTACCAACAGTGTGACCATCACCGGGACCGGAGATATTACGATTTCCAATAACTACGCAATAGCTCCGTTGCGCGTTCCATTGCTACCACCACGCATTGTCTACCCGCGACCGGGCACAGTTTGTACCGGGACCTTTACAGTTACCGGGCGGGTCCAAACAGGGCTATGGGTTGACCTCTATATTGACGGGAAACTGGAAGGAACGGTTATCCCCAATGCACAAGGCCGGTGGGAACACCCGGTTAACTTACCGGACGGGAAGTATGCTATTTATGCCATCGCTCGCACACCGGCAACAGCTACAATCCCCAACTTGACCAGCCCACAATCTCCTCTTGTCATCGTGATTGTAGATAGCTCATTGACCTGGAACCCCTTAAGTCTGCGCTTTGTGGATCAAATGGGATACGCACTCTTCCCCCGCGATGTCAATGGTCGCATGGATGAAAGAGGCTGGCACGTCTTCTTACGCCCGGCTATGACCTATACTGTAGGCGTCCGAGCCTGTTGCAGTGATCCCAATACTAAGGTATCAATGGATATACCGGGGTATGGACAGCTTGATTTAGCAGACCCTGATGGAGACCACGTCTTTACCGGTACCTTTACGACACCACCTCATCGCCCGGTGATAGGTAAGATGAAAATCTGTGTGACGTGTTACCTTATTCAGCTTTGCTCAGACGGCATAGTATTGGTTGATCCCGAAGGCACGACCTTCGACCTGATCCAAGGGAGTGCAATTGCGGGGGCTACTGTAGCCTGCTATGAATCCCAGGCCGGGGAAAGCGAGACCTACTACAACCTCTGGAATGCTGAGGACTACGAGCAGACCAACCCACAAACAACAGGTGGCGATGGGTATTTCAGCTTCTTCACACCGGCCGGGACTTACCGGTTGGGAGTCACCAAAACAGGTTACCAATCTTATGAGAGTTGGGACCTGGTGGTCTCCGATGAACCGGTACACTACGATGTACCGCTCGCACCGGAACTGAATACCACACCGGATTACACTGTAACCATCAGCGCGTCCGGCTTTGAACCCGCAATCTTACAAGTAGAACCGGGGGCGGTAATTGAGTGGATTAACACCAATGGTGAAAAACATACAACCACAAGCATCACACCAACGGTCATCTATTCACCCACTACAGGCGTCACTATCCGCGCCCTGGGAAGTGAGGATGGGTGGGACAGTGGTTTATTAGAGGCCAGCGGAAGCTACCACCGGCAACTTGATGCGGAAGGCACCTATACCTACTATGATCACGAGAACCCGTTATATACCGGGATAGTTATTGTAGGCGAGGCGGAGATACCAGAAAAATACAACATCTATCTACCCTTAGTCCTGCGTCAAAGCAGTTAGAATCAACCAACAAGCCCCCGGTTTAGTAAAACCGGGGGCTTGTGTTCCGTTTATGTCTCCCCAATTTATGTCTCCCAAAATTATGTCTCCCAAAAGGCTTATACAGTTGGCCGTAACAGACGGGCCAACAACTGCGATAACTGTTCCATACTGAGGGGCTTGAGCATCCACCCGGCTAAACCCTGAGACTGCAATTGTTCTAGCTCATTCTCCATAGGATGACCACTCATAATGACCATTGGCATTGCTAAACCGCGCTGTTGCAGCGCATAGAACAACGCCTGCCCACCCATCTCCGGCATCACCATATCGCTCAATACCAGTACAATCTCTTCTGAATACTGTTCCAATAAGGTCAATGCCTCCCGGCCATGAATGGCCTCAAGGACACGATAGTTAAGCGCAGTCAGGCTCTCTGCCAATGCGTGTCGCAGAACCGCCTCATCTTCCACCAATAAAATGGTTTCTCCTTGTCCAGGAAAAAGGTTTTGAATACTCATTACTGAGACTTCTTCAGGGGATAATTGTAAGGCCGGCAGGTAAATGGTGAATACCGTCCCGGTCCCGACTTCTGTAGCCACATCAATGTAACCTTCATGATGTTTCACAATGCCGTACACTTGAGATAAGCCTAGACCGCTGCCCGCGCCTGAAGCTTTGGTGGTAAAAAATGGCTCAAAGATATGTGGCAATACATCCGGTGCAATACCGGTACCAGAATCCGATACGACTAACTGAATCCACTCCTTCGCCTGCATATCCAGTTCTGACTGGGGAGACGGCTCTAAAAAAAGGTGTGTGCATAGGCTATTAGCCGGCAAGTCATCCAGTATGTTTTTAACACGCGCCAAAGCAAAGCACAAAGTTCCGCCCTCCGGCATAGCATCCCGAGCATTGATAGCCAGGTTGGTGAGCATCTGCCGGATGCGCGTAGGATCGGCGTTGACAGTATACGTATCCGGGGTATAAACCAATTCGATCTTGATATGCTCTGGTAAGGTTCGCTCTAATAATTTTAGCTGCTCTTTTAACAGGGGGAGCAAGTCGAGGAGTTGGCGTTCTAGCACCCCGCGCCGGCTAAAGTCGAGAATCTGCACAATCATCTTACTGGCATGCCAGGCTTGTTGTGTGATTACGGCCAAGCGCTCCCGGTCACGGCTGGATAGGTCCTCCGAACGTTCTATCATACGAGCATATAACACGATAACCGCCATAATGTTGTTGAAATCGTGCGCGATACCGGCTGCTAGTTGGCCTACCGCCGCGAGCCGCTCCTGTTGCTGGAGTTGCATGCGGACTTCACGCTCACGGGTTACATCGTTGATTACCAGTACCCAGTGTTCTGGTTGGGGATCTGATTCAACAGGCCGGGCAATGACTTCAAATGTACGGCCTTCTACATTAATCTCATGCCATAATCCCTCAGTAGTAGGAGGAGTAAGTATACTGGACAGAGGACTTGACCCCAAGTAAGCGAGTATCTCCCCAACACCAACACCAGCCAATAGTTCTAAGTCTTCCTCACCAATGGGATTGGCCTGCAAGATACGTCCACCGGCATCCAGCAACAAGACACCTGCTGGCACAGTAGTGAGGATTTGGGTCATCTGCCGGTAGCTATCCATCAGCGCCTTCTGGGTTGCCCGTTCCCGGGTTTGATCGCGGAAAATCAAGACAACACCAGAGATAACACCATCCTCACCCCGGATGGGGGCAGCACTGTCCACAATGGGTCGCTCGGTGCCATCCCGCGCAACCAACAGTGTATGGTTAGCTAACCCAACAATGACACCTTCTTTTAACACCCGGTTTACAGGATTTGCTACAACCTCACCGGTCTCTTCATTGATAATCGAAAAAACTACCGTCAGGGGTTTACCAATAGCCGCAGCTTCACGCCAGCCGGTCAAGGTTTCGGCCACCGGATTCATCCGGAGGATAAGGCCATTAGTATCCGTGGCAATAACACCATCACCGATAGAGTAAAGTGTGGTGACCAGTTCTTGCCGGCTCACACGCAACGCACGGTTGCTGCGAATAACCACGATTACCAGAGCTGTGATAATGGATACCAGTACCGATTCAAAAAAGAAAGGCTGTATGCGCCAGCCTTCAAGCACAGACGACCAGATAGCACGCCCATTAAGATAAGCTAAAAAGCCCCAGACAACCGGCGTGGTGAAGAGTTGATAACAAAGCAATATTACCAATAACCAAGCAACACCATACCACACTAAAGATCGCAAGCGAGACAACCAATACTTGTTCAGGACACGCATAAGTAACAATGTAGGAAATGCATATAACATGTTACCAATGAAGATCATTAACAACGGTAATTGGTACGGGCGAGCAATAGACAAAACACAAGCCAGCAAAAAGGCTACCCACCCGTGAGATAGAAATACAAAGCCTATATAGCCGAAGATCCAGCGGCCTTCGATTAACGCTTCGGTATAGGGAATGTTGATGCTGAAATAACTGGCAGCCACACCTAGAACCGCCAGTACCACGAAATAAAGAAGTTCACGCTGCCACGAATCTACGTAAGGATTTTTATCTTTCATAACCATCACTTTGCATGCTTTTTTACCGCAAAAATTACTTCAAACAAATCTTATCAATAACTGGTTATAGTTAACGGACACCCTAGTGTTAAGGACAGACAGTGAACAAGAAGTAAGAATTCTAACAAACTAATTGTATAATACAGAGGATTAAAGAAATGTGCAACTTATGGCCGGAAGAAAATGATAAACACATATAGACAAATATATGTCGTTGGTCAGGTTGTTTAGCAAAACAAGGAGATGAACAATGAAACTCAAACGCTGTGCACTAAATCCAATTTTGAAACCCAATCCCCACAATGAATGGGAAGCTCTGAATGTCTTTAACTGCGGGGTTATCTACCATAAGCAGCTCTTCCATATGCTTTACCGGGCACAGGGTATAGATTATGTCAGCCATATTGGTTATGGGGTCAGTGAGGATGGTGTGCATTTCAACCGTTTACAACAGCCGGTGTTATCCCCCCAGGACGAATGGGAGACACGGGGTGTTGAAGACCCACGGATCACTTACCTGGAAGACGAGGACCGCTTTATTATGGCGTATACCGCCTACTCACCATTAGGTATCACGCCGATGTTTGCCGAAAGTGAGAACCTGATCACCTGGAAGCGCATTGGCCCACTGGTTACAGGGGAGCATAATAAGGACCATCTGTTATTCCCCCGGAAGATTAAAGGGCGTTATGTGGCCTTTCACCGGCGGCCCCCTTCCCTCTGGATAGCCTACAGCGATGACTTGAAGAGTTGGGGCGATTTCCAGGTTGTGATGTCACCGCGAGCGGATAACTGGGATAACAAGCGGGTGGGTTCCGGCGGTGTGCCAATAGAGACGGAACACGGATGGCTGGTTATCTACCACGCTTATGATTTCGATCACGTCTACCGGATCGGGGCTTGCATGCTGGACCTGAACAATCCCACAAAGGTTATCGCCCGGCCCAAGCCGTTCTTGATGGAACCCCAGGAACCGTGGGAATTAAAGGGAGATGTGCCCCATGTGGTCTTCTCATCAGCCAACCCGGTGGTCGATGGCACCATTTATGTTTACTACGGTGGCGCAGACCGGCTTATTGGATTAGCTACATGTAAGCTCGATGAACTGGTAAACTTTGTGCTATCCAGCGGGCCAGTAGATTAGGGCTGCCCGCGCACCCTGGGGCCATACATAGTCCTCGCCGTTATAGGTCAAGTGTTGGCGCAAGAGGGACATCAAGAAGGTATCATAGGTATCAATCTGCCCTAATCCCAAACGATGTTTAAGATAATCCAGGGCTGCTTCCAGGCTAGGATGGACACGGGGCGGCCAGAGCGCGGCATCT
>JAFGKB010000271.1 GCA_016928755.1 Anaerolineae bacterium
GCATGACGGTTGTTTCGACTTCGCTCAGCATGACGGGAAAAATCTCCGTGTCCCAGATACCCTAATGCTCGTGCCCGTGATGATGCACGTGCCCGTGGGCCAGTTCTTCCGCCGTCGCCGGGCGCATATCCAACACTTTCACCTCGAAAGTCAGTGTCTCACCGGCCAGGGGGTGGTTATAATCAACCAATACCTGCTCATCATTGACTTCTCTCACGTAAAGGATAATGGTCCCGCCCTCACCATCCTCAACTTGCATCGCTGCACCGGGACCCAACTGCACATCGGAAGGGAAAATCGAAAGGGGCAGCCATTCGGTGGCATCTTCTAACCGGGTGCCGTAAGCTTTTTCTGGCGGGACACTGATAATCTGTTTCTTGCCCACCGGCATACCGTTGAGGGCTTCCTCCAGGCCGGAAATAATCATCCCGTAGCCGTGAAGGTAGGTAAGTGGCTCCCCTCCCACATTACTATCAAGAATTTCATCATCTTTTAAGCGTACGGTGTATTCTAAGGTAACAACGCTGTCTTTTTGAACGGTTGCATTTTCCATTTATAGCTCCTATATGATAAAAAAGGTCGCTCAGGTTAATGCCTGAACGACCTTATATCTATTTAATCAAGGTCTTTTTGCTATCATAGCACGCCTTAATGCTTTGTCAATAACTCCGCCTTCAAGACCTTCCCTAACCGGTGGATGCCTTCTACAATTTGCTCTGGCTGTGCGTTGGAGAAATTGAGGCGCATAGCGTTAAACCCGCCGTCCCCGTGGGGATAGAAATTCACACCGGGCACGTAGGCTACCTTATTCTGGACAACCTTCTTGAAGATTTCCAATGTGTTAATAGGTTCTGGTACCCGTGCCCAAAGGAAGAGTCCCCCTTCCGGGTGGGTCCAACTACTGCCTTCTGGCCAGAACTCTGTCATGGCATCCTGCATGATGTCCCGGCGTTCGCCGTAAACCTTACGTAGTTTCTTGACATGCACTTTCAGAATCCCTCGTTGGGCCACATCATTGGCGATCATCTGGTCAAAGGTGCTAGAGTGTAAATCTGCGCCTTGTTTGGCCCGCACAAGCTGGAGGATGATCTCCGCCGGTCCCACAATCCAACCGATACGCAGGCCGGGTGTAAGTGTCTTGGAGAAGGTGCCCAGGTAGATCGTGCGTTCCGGGGCGATGGCTGCGATAGGCATAATATCTTCGCCCTCATAGCGCAGCGCGCCATAGGGGTCATCTTCCACGATAATGAGATCGTACTTTCGTGCTATGCGCACGACTTCCCGGCGGCGTTCCTCCGGCAGTGTTGTGCCGGCGGGGTTGTGGAAGTTGGGTAGGACGTAGATAAAGCGTGGCATTTGGTCCATCTTATTGAGGGTCTCTTCCAATAACTCTACTTGCATCCCTTTATCATCTAGCGGGATGGTGATGAATTGTGCTTGGTAAGCGCGCCACGCCTGGATAGCCCCTAGGTACGTGGGGGAGCCAGTAAGTATTTCTGTATCTGGATCGATAAAGATTTTGCCTAGCAGGTCCAGTGCTTGCTGTGAACCGGTGGTAATCAAGATATTATCCGGTGAGTGTTGGATGCCGTACTTTGCCATAGACTCGGCTAGAAATTCCCGTAAGGGGCGGTGGCCCTCGGTGGTGCTATATTGTAACGCACTCTTTGGCTCATTCCGCAGCAGATAGCTGCATGCCTCTTCGATCTCCCGGACCGGGAAAAGCTCTGGGGCGGGCATCCCGCCGGCAAAAGAGATAACACTAGGTTCTTGTGTGATCTTAAGTAGCTCACGGATGGCGGAACTTTGCATACTTCGCGTGCGCTGCGCTAACATACGTTCCCAATTTACGGGTCCATCTGGTGATGTTGCATATACGGTCATAGACTTTCCTCCTAAAATGTGAAATGTTTTACAAAAAATAAATCCTGTCAGGTCTTAGTTGTCCTGACAGGACTGAAGTTCAGCGTTACCCGCTAGGTGCATAAGGATATGCCCTAGCAAGATAATAATGATAAGTAAACTATCAAGGCTCAAAAAATGTAGGCTTAGCAATTTTATGTGGTCCATCATTCTAAATTCATTGTAAGATATTTAAAAGCTAAAGTCAACTTACACTTGTCATATGTGAGTCGGTGCATTGCACTTTCTTAAGTGCCTTGCACCTGGGATTCACGCGAGACATTTCGCCATCGACGGCACTTGGAGAATTGCTCTTGTTACATAATATGCTAGAATACCGGGGCTATGGATTTAGGAATTGTGATCGTCAATTACAACACCTGTGCCCTTCTGCGTCGCTGTCTTGAGACGGTGTTTGCCAGTACCGGGGCCACTTTTGAAGTCTGTGTGGTTGATAATAACTCCCCTGATGACAGTGTGATGATGGTTGCCACTGAGTTTCCCCAGGTGCGTCTAATCGCCAATAGGGAGAATGTAGGTTACCCGGCGGCTAATAATATCGGATTACGTACGTTCGGTTTTGAGCAGGGGAATTGTGACGGCGCACCGCGTTACGCATTGTTGCTCAACCCTGATACCGAGGTACCTCCAGATGCCTTTGCCCAGATGTTGGCTTTTGCCGATGCCCACTCAGAAGCCGGAGTCTTTGGCCCTAAATTGGTGCGTCCAGATGGGTCGCTGGATAAGGCGTGCCGTCGCTCATTCCCTACACCGGCGGTCTCAGCCTTGCATATGTTGGGTCTGTGGCGACTCTTCCCCAAGAGTCGTCTCTTTGGGCGTTATAATCTGACCTACTTGGACCCCGACCAAGTGGCCGAAGTGGACGCGGTGGTGGGGGCATTTATGATGGTGCGCCGTGAGTCCATTGTGCAAGCTGGCCTGTTGGATGACACCTTTTTTATGTATGGTGAGGATTTGGACTGGGCTTTTCGCATCAAGGAAGCAGGATGGAGTACCTTCTACTATCCTGGTGTGACGGTGCTCCATGTTAAACGGGCCGCCAGCCGGCATAGTGCCCGCGCCCAGGTAGAGTTCTGGCGTGCAATGGATATCTTTTACCGTAAACACTACGCGGCCGGCACCGCTCGCTGGCTGCATTATGTGATTGTCTCGGCAATAGCATTGCGGAAGAAGTTGGTGGAATGGCAAGTGAAGAGAAGGGCATAGATAATCAGTCCGGTGTTTTGCACACCGGTTCACGGGTAAATTTTGAGAGTGCGTCGCGGATCTTTGTCGTCCTGTTAATTCTGGGAGATGCAGTGATGGCCGGATTGGCCTTTGCCTTGGCCTACCTGATGCGTCTGCATATTCCCATTCCCAACCCGGCACAGCAGATGGGGGCTTTTGATGAGTATGTCCCTATGCTCCTTCTCCATGTTTTCTCCTTACTGGCAGTCTTTTTCTTTGTTCATCTTTACAGTATGCCCCGCACCTCCCGTGTGGATGAATTCTACAGTCTTTTGACTTCAGTTACTGTGGGCACCTTGATGGGCGTAGCCCTGGCCTCACTGGTGCTCCGCAATTTCACGGTGGGGGGGGATTACTCCCGCGCGATGATTTTCTATGCCTGGATGTTATCTATCCTCTTTGTGACTTTGGGGCGGGTATTTAACAGTTTGCTGCGCAAGCGGCTTATCAGCAGTGGGTGGGGGCGGCGGCGCGTGCTACTGCTAGGCACCGGCGATGTAGCCCGGATGATTTTGCAGAAGATTCTCTGGTCCCCGGAGTTAGGCTATGATGCTGTCGGGGTGGTTGTGTCTGATGGTGACCATGATGAGGCGTTATTGGGTGTCCCGGTTGTGGGGCGTACCACGCACCTCAGCCGGCTGATTTATGAGACCGGGGCCGATGAGGTGATTATCGCGCTGCCGGAAGAGACCTCACACCAGGAGATTCTCTGGCTAATTGCTGAGTGTGAACGGGGACATGTGACAATTCGCGTCTACCCTGACCTATTCCAGATTATGGCCGGCCCGGTGGGGATTGGTGAGTTAGGTGGTTTGCCGTTATTGACAGTCCGTGATATTGCTCTCACCGGCTGGCGACGGGTGGCCAAGCGGGCGATGGATATTGCCGGCGCGTGGTTGGGCTTGGTTTTTCTCTCCCCCATTATGCTCTTGATCTCGATCTTGATTAAGCTGGAATCACCCGGCCCGGTCTTTTATGTTCAGGAGCGGATGGGATTGGATGCCCGGCCCTTCCCGGTGTTAAAATTTCGCTCGATGCGGGCCGATGCCGAGCAACATGGTCCCGGTTGGACGACGCCCGATGATCCGCGTCGTACCCGGATTGGCAAGTTCATACGTGAGAAGAACATTGATGAGTTACCTCAGTTTGTCAATGTGCTCTTTGGTCAGATGAGCTTAGTCGGGCCACGCCCTGAGCGACCTGTCTATGTGGAGCAGTTCCGGCGCAACATACCTCGTTATATGGATCGTCACCGTGAGAAGGCCGGGCTTACCGGTTGGGCACAGGTTAACGGACTGCGAGGGGATACCTCCATTATCGAGCGTACTAAGTATGACCTGTGGTATATTGAGAACTGGTCGCTGCAATTGGATATAAAAATCATTCTCCGCACCATCCTCCAAATTTTCCATTCCCCAAATGC
>JAFGKB010000272.1 GCA_016928755.1 Anaerolineae bacterium
CCAGATCTCAATCAACTGGCGCCCCATCCAAGACCACTGGCGTTGGAACTCCTCACTACTTTGGAAAGAGACACCGTTATGTTTTTCTAATGTGGCCGCCGGGTCAACAAAGGCCCAGCCCTCATTGGGATGCCAGGCATAGAGCAGCTTGTAATGAGACCAACCTTGCCACTTCCGGCCTTTAAAGTGTAGGGGCTGGCCGACTAACACAATCGTAATGCGCCCCTGACGCAGATTTTGGCGTAACTGCTCAGTATTTCTGAAAACACGCCAGCGGGCCTGAAGGCCGGCCCCTTGCACCGCCCGGACAATACCCCAGGGAAAGGTAGCCCAGTTCTCCACACGGGAGGGAAGCTGTGGCTTGGTGATAGAAGGCGCGTATTGTGAAAGTGAGAAAGCCAATGTCTCGCCGGCCACTTCTTGCTCTTCTTTTAAAGTATTGATTGCCATAGCGGCACAATAAGGGCCACAATCATTATTCGTACCTTGGTAAATGTGCCAACGCAGAATAGGATGGGACATAAGCAACGGCCACCGGTTTAAACGCACCAGGGAAGACTCTTGATCACTCATAGTTTTTCCTCTCAGCGGTGCAGCGCGCTTAAGAAAGTGCGACACACCTATCTTCATCAATTAAAAACCACCTATCAAAAAACGCCTTCAAGGTGCAATGCACTCAGGAAAGTGCAATGCACCTATCTTTTAATACTACTATCCTGGACCACTAACCAGGCACTCAAAGCAAGGAATACACCTACGTATAAATGCACATTGTTGACCAACAGATTATCAACCAAGTTATGGACGACAAAATGGGTCCAGGCACCGATTAGGCCCAAAGATAAACCGCGCAGCCAGCCAGCAGTACGGTGCGCCACAGACCAAAGCTGCCAGAAGACGCAAATCAGCCAAACCAGATAGGCCCCCAATCCCAGGATGCCGGTCTCGGCCAGGAGATTCAGGTAGTAGTTATGAGCGTGTCCCAGGGCTATAGGCCAATTGATCAAACTATAAGCCGGGTAAGCCGGCTCATAACAACCGAACCCCACGCCTAACCAGAAATGCTCACGCCACATATCCAGGGCCGCCTGCCAATGGGCCATACGTTCGATAACTGCGTAATTGGCGTCGTTAATACCGGTACCCCGCACATCCTCGAAGCTTGTATAGGAGAGGAAACTGGTCATACGGTCCGCAATTGACGCCGGCAATGCTCCGGCGGTATATAATCCCAAGCCAAGGCTAACGGCCACAACGGCCAAAATGATGCCGAGCCATCCCCGCCGGGGAAGGGCTGCTACGATGGCCAGAAGTGCTGCAGCAAAACCCAGCCAGCCACCCCGGGACCACGAAGCCAGCAAAGCTCCGGCACCTACGATACAGACCGGGGCCACAACCACCACGAAACGAAGAAACTCACCAGGTGGCCCGCCTTCACCTTTTAGACAGGCTAATAACCAATCTCCGGCATCGGCAATGACCAGGCCGGAGAAGAGCGCGGTCACCATCCCCACAAACCCGGCGTAGGGATTGGGTTGCTCAAAGGTCCCATAAGCACGGTAGAACTGGTCGTTGATAGCGAAATGTTCCGGGCCGGTACCACGCAAGCCAGATTGCCACAGTCCAATCCCCGATTGGAAGAGGAGTATCCCGGCCAATACCACCAGAAGGATCATAACTTTTTGTCGTCCCGCATCTTCCACCAGGCTATCGTAAGTTACCAGGAACACCAATAATATCTGCACCCACTTAAGCCATTCCATAAAGCCCACCCAAATATCAACAGTGAGCCACAGGGAGAAGGATGCAACGCCCATAAAAAGCAGCAGAGAGCTTAAGAGAGGGGGAAACCTTACCCGGATATCACGGTGAACCAGCCCCCTACCAAGCCAAATTGCAACGGCCAGGAAGAGGACATATTGCCCAATGAGAGCCGGAATTTGGGGAAGCTCGGCCCGGAGCCAGGCCCAGCCAAGCCCAAAGAATAACGCCGCAGCGATTCCTGTCAGGGGTTCTATAATAGACCCCAGGACAATCAGGAGTACACTGATGGCCAGGTATGTATTGAGCAACGAAAAACGGGCTATAAAAAGGCCCAAAAAGAGAGCGGCAAGGGCCAAGAGGCTCTTGTAACTCCATAGATTGTGTTTTAGCTCACCGGTACTAAACATAGCACGTAAAGCCTAATAAGCCTGCCAATTCACCAACTTTAGGTCCTGATCATAGGTAAACTTGGCCTGGAACATATCCTCAGTTGAACCATTGAGAATACGCGGAGCGAAAATCCTATCCGCCTGGGGAATGGACAGCTCGTTGAAATAGGTATCCAGGGAGACCCAGGAGAGATTACCTTCACGCTCATCGGCGAGCAGTTCGCCATGAAAGTGCTCGGTGACGAAGATAAACAAGAACCACATCCACTCAGGAAATGGGGAGACCTCGGTGCAAAAACCCCGCAATTGTAAATTAGACACGTGTAGGCCGGTCTCTTCCAACATCTCGCGGCACCCGGTCTCATAAGGTGATTCACCCGGCTCAACTTTGCCGCCGGGCGCAATCCATAAACCCAGATTGGGTTCCTTATTACGGTGCATCAACAACACCTTATCACCTTGTCGCACATAGACAAGAACTCCGGGGATATAGCTCATCAAGCCAACCCTAACGTATTTCTAAAATAATCGGCGGTCTGGCGGAGACCGTCTTCCAAAGCCACACAAGGCTCCCAACCGAGCAAGGTCTGCGCCCTGGTAATATCGGGACAACGGACTTTGGGATCGTCCTTGGTACGCTCGTCGGTAGGATGGACAAATGTGATTTGGGAATCACTGCCGGTAACATCCAACACCTTCTCGGCAAAGCCCAGGATACTCAACTCCAGGGGATTCCCCATATTCACCGGGCCGGTGACATCAGAAGCCATCAGACGCACGAACCCCTCAACCAAATCACTGACAAAGCAGAAGGAACGGGTCCGTGAACCATCCCCATACACCGTCAATGGCTCGCCGCGCAGGGCCTGGCAGATAAAGTTAGGCACCACACGGCCATCATCAGAGCGCATGCGCGGGCCATAGGTATTGAAAATCCGCACAATCCGGGTATCCACATTATGGTAACGGTGATAGGCCATCACCAGGGCCTCTGCAAAGCGTTTACTCTCATCATAAACCCCCCGTGGCCCGATAGGATTTACATTCCCCCAGTAATCCTCACGCTGTGGATGTACCATTGGGTCACCATAGACCTCAGAGGTTGAAGCCAACAAGAAACGAGCCTTTTTCGCCATCGCCAGGCCCAAGGCATTATGGGTCCCTAATGCCCCCACCTTCAAAGTCTGAATAGGTTGGTTCAAGTAATCAACCGGGCTAGGTAATGAAGCTAGGTGGATAACATAATCCAATGGCCCTGCGACATAAATGTAGTGGGTTACGTTATGCTTAATGAATGAAAAACCTGGTTTGCCAAAGAGATGGGCGATATTCTCTTCAGAACCCGTGCTCAAGTTATCCATAGCTATGACTTCATGGCCCTCAGATAGATAGCGGTCACAAAGATGAGATCCAATAAATCCGGCCCCGCCGGTAATAAGAATGCGCATTAATTCGCCTCCTTGAATTCAGAAGTAATGAGATTATACTCCACAAGACACCTGTGACAATGTTAGGAATCAAACAAGAGCTGGTATTTATGGGAAAGACTCTACTACGCTACTAAAAAAGTTGAAACATCTCGCGCTATCCGTCATGCTGAGTAACAAGGCTATGTTAATCCTCCATAACCAGGCTGATGACCTCTTCCAAACTCAATTGTTCTCCCTGAGACAGCACGGTCTGGAAATCCCCTGGAGGGAACAAGTCGCGCACCTCATCTAAAGTTTGCGCTACTTGTTGCTGAAGCTGATAACTAAGCGCAGGATGCTGCCATAAGAAACCCAATAACTTGACGGCAAGGTCTACCTTACCCACTTGCAACCATATCTTCACGCAGCCATGCAAAACCGGCAAGCAGAACGATACATTATCCACACCGGAGAGCAATTGCAAGGCCAGCCGGAAGTCAGATAACGCATTACTGACTTCACCGAGTAGGACAAACAACCACCCACGCCGCTCCAGGCAACGCCCTCGCCTAGGATGGCTGGCCCAGATTTCACTGTATATAGCAAGACTTTGCTCATAATAGTCCAAGGCAGTACCATAATCGCCGGTAGCCGCCGCCACATCGCCCAAGTGTTCAAGAGAATAGGCGACATCGTCGCTGGTCTCAAATACCTGCCGGCGATAGATTAAACCCTTCTCAAAGTAATCCTTGGCAGTAGCATAATCACCTGAGTCATAAGCTACCAGTCCCAGGTTATCCAACGAGCCACCAATTCCTAAATAGTCACCTATATCCTTGGAAATTGCCAGGCTCTCGGTATGTAATTCACGAGCCTTTTCATACTCTCCGAGACGGCGGGTAACATAGCCCATATAATCGAGCGTAATTGCAATCCCCCAAGTATCACGAAGGGCGCGACGGCATTCCAGGCTCTCCGCGTAACACTCCTGCGCCTCACGTCGCTTCCCTTGGGCCTGTAGGATACTGCCCATCGCAAAAAGTGTCTTTGAGATACCCCACCGGTCCCCTAAATCATGGGTAATTTCCAGACTCTGCTGCATATAGTTAAGGGCAACATCAAAGCCGGCGTGCCAATAATAAGTATACTCACCCAGAATAGAGAGGGTGATAGCCTCGGCCCAGCGATCACCAAGAGACCTAAAGATAGCAACACTCTTTTGTAACTTTGCTTTCTGCTCCTGGGGTGTCGAGAATAGTAAGGCCGTAAGTGCGTATAAGTTAGCAAATGCCAATGCAGAACTAGCCCCTAGAGGTTCCAATATCCCCAATCCCTCACGCAGTAAATCGCGCGCTACATCATACCTGTAAATTCGCCCCGCAAAACGTCCCTGGTTTGACAACATCTCGCCCAATAAGGCGCGTATTTCATCCCCAACATCAGAATGTTGTTCCACAAACTGGCGCAAAGCAGTGGCGGCCAATGCGAAAACCTCAAAACCCTCCTGGGGCAAACTACGGATATCATAAAACAAATTCAGTGTGTTAAAGCACTGCCGCAATTCATCGAATCTATGATTATCCAAAATCCAATGCCAGGCCCGCCGGACATTCTCCAGATCGGCGGTTAACGCGCCTAATGCCGCCACTTGTTTATGGCCCTTAAGGTCAGGCTCTAGACGCACGAGATAATCCACATAGTAACGACTATGCAATGCCTGCACCGAGACATACACCTCCGGATTTTCTTGGAGTTTCTCCTCTGCATATTGTCGCAAAACTACTAACATCTCATATCTACCTGACCAAGTACGCCGGAGAAGCGATTTATCTACCAATACAGACAAATCTTGCAAAGAGGCATTTGCTATTTCCCGGGCCGCTTCACGGGTAAAACCGCCCCGGAATATGGCCAGTTTGCAAAACTGTTCGCGGTCTGTAGCACTTAACAAAGTCCATGAATGCTCAAAAACCGCCCGGAGGCTCTGATGTCGCGCCGGTAAATCACGCATTGTCGTACTCAGGAAATCAATACCCTGCTCAATCTCAGACACGATCTCCGCACAAGAGAGTAGCCGGGTCCAGGCAGCAGCCAACTCAATCCCCAAGGGTATGCCTTCTACTAGTCGGCAGATACGCAAGACATCTTCCAGGTTAGCTGCATCCAAGGCAAACCCACCGGAAACACGTCGCGCGCTTTCTGCAAATAATTGCAGGGCATCATAAGTTTGAAGGTCAAGAGACTGAGGACCAGCATCGACACCCGGTAGCCGCAGCCCGCCAAGCTCAATCACCCACTCCCCGCGCAGATTTAGACGCTCCCGCGAAGTAACCAG
>JAFGKB010000055.1 GCA_016928755.1 Anaerolineae bacterium
GCGCCGGTCAGGAAACCGGCACTAAACCATAACCAAGAATATTTCCGGTGATTGTTCATTAGATTACCTCTTTCTTTGCACTGTGTTTATAGGATTTTAGCACAGCATAGACAATGGGGCAAAGAGATACCGTGATGGTCATAGGTAATGGTTGAAAAGCTGATAGTTTGGGATTATACTGATAGATATAAAAGATGGTTCTATTTGTAGCTATAGGTTAAAACAGCACGAAATCGGGAAGTAATTACTGGATGCTAACCCAATATCCCTTCAAAATATAGGGGATAAGTATAAATGTAAAGGAGCAATAGCAAATGGATATAATAACAACACGAAACATACCTCAAGGGATGGATGCTGTTATAGATGCCATAGCGCAAGAACTACAGTTATCAGAAGAAATTCTCGTAAAGCAAGCACTACACGCATTAATCCAACAATATATACGGGAGATCAATGCCAAAATCCTACAGATCACAGGACACTATGATGTTACATCAGTAGCAGAAATGGAAGCACGTTATGAGACTGGAGATCTGGAGGAAGCCGATTCCTGGCGAGATTTACAACAACTTGACCATTTAGAATACAAACGAGATCGTCTATCTGAAATCCTAGAGACTTTAGCCTGATGTATGTCAATGTTCAGTTATTACGCCAAATCGCCGAAATAGAATTTGCTGATATTGTTATGGAAGTTTTGACACGAGATATCAATGAAATACGCATTATCTTATGTGATGACAGTTTTATTGATATTTGGTACTCACTTAAACTTACAAACCGGTATAGTTACCATTGGGAACGAAAAGCTATTGATGGAACAATTTATCGACATGATAATGCCCCGCATCAGCGTTGGCAAAATGTAGATACTTTTCCTAGTCATTTTCATAATGGTAATGAATCTCAAGTGATTCCTAGCTATATAAGCTTAGAACCAGAGAAAGCACTGCGTGAGTTTCTTGAATTTGCACGTGAAAAAATAATATCGTGGGCAGGAAATGATTAAAACAGAATCCCAGTTACTAAGAAGAAACCGGGATTCTGTTTTAATATGCGGGTTTGGCACTCCGCTGTATGTTTAATAGCGCTTAGTTTTAATGATACTCAGGCAACCAATCCCCGTGGGCGGCGATAAGGTCATCCACTAAAGCCCAAATCTGCTCAAGGGATAGTTCCGCAGCGGTGTGTGGGTCCAACATCGCGGCATGGTAGATATACTCGCGTTTATGGGTAAGCGCGGCCTCCACGGTCAAGGACTGAACATTGATGTTAGTTTGCATCAGGGCTGCAAGGTGGGGGGGCAGTGTCCCAATATAGGTTGGCTGTACCCCATTTTTATCAACCAGACAAGGAACCTCGACACAACACCCCTGCGGTAAATTATCAATCAGGCCCGTATTTGGCACATTGCCGTAAATCACACGGGGGATACCGGTCTCAATACTGTGGATAATGCCCGAACCGTATTCTACACTGCGCTTCACATCTACGGGTCGCTCGTTATTCTCCAGCTCAGTCCGCAGAGATTCCCAGCCGGCAATTTGTTCTTCGCACCGGCGGATATATTCATCCAGGGGAATGTTGAAACGTTCGATTAAGTCCGGGCGGTCGCGCTTGATAAACCAAGGGACATACTCGGAAAAGTGCTCACTGGATTCAGTGACGAAATACCCCAGGCGGGTCAGCATCTCATAACGTACCCGGTTCCCATCCGGGACACGCCCCTCTTCAATAACCTTATATAATAATGGGTAGAGGTCTTCACCATCACGCTCAAATTTCAAGTAAAACGCCATATGGTTGATCCCCGCTACCACATAGGAGATTTCTTCCTCTGGAATACCGATGTCCCTGGCTAACTCACCGGCAGTATGGCGCACACTGTGACATAGACCCACGGTCTTAATCTTACTATCCCGGCTAAGTGCCCAGCAGTTCATCGCCATCGGATTGACGTAGTTGAGATGGACCACATCTGGGCAGAGTGATTCCATATCGTGGGCCATATCCAGCAGTACCGGGATGGTCCGTAGGGCGCGCATAATGCCGCCACTGCCCAATGTATCCGCGATGGTTTGGCGGAGACCGTACTTTTTAGGTATCTCGAAGTCAATAACTGTCGCGGGTTTATAACCGCCTACCTGGATCATATTGATCGCGTAGTCTGCACCAGACAGAGCCTCACGGCGGTCAGTGGTTGTTTTAACCTGGGGATGAGCGTTCAGTGTTTGAGCGGTACGCCGAGCTACTATTTCAGTCGTACGTAACCGCTCTGGGTCAATATCATAAAGCATAATTGTGGATTCAGCTAATTCGGGAAAGCTAAGAATATCACCTAACAGATTTTTGGCGAAGACAGTACTCCCCGCCCCAATAAATGTTATTTTTGGCATAGAGTATTTAACCTCCAAGAGATAGTTCTACCGGCAATCTTACCACATTTTCTATTAAGACTACAAAAGTCTCCAAATGTACCTGTTTATAATGGGGCTAAAACATTATACAGAACCTCGGATAACTTCTCCAAGGTGGGGGGTTTAGCAATCCATTCAGCCATGCCCTGCAAGCGCAAACCATCCAGGGTATCATCCAATGGGTGGCCCGTTAACATCACAACCGGTACATAGATTCCTTGTTTGTGCATAGCATGTAACATCGCAACGCCCCCCATCTTAGGCATGACGACATCACTGAGTATCAGAGCAATTTCACCGGCCTGTTTCTCTAATATCGCCAGTGCGGCCACTCCATTCTCCGCGGCTACAACGCGATAGTTTAGGAGACTAAGGCTATCTGTCAAAGCCTCACGAGTGTTAGTATCATCCTCAACGACTAAGACAAGCTGCCCCTGTCCTCTGAACAAACCTTTACTCTCTAATATCAATTGTGTGTCTTCGACATGGTTCAAAATTGGCAGATAGATATTAAATGTTGTCCCCTGTCCAACTTGACTCTCCACCAACACTTCCCCGGCATGTTGCTTTACAATACCATGCACCTGTGCCAATCCTAAACCGCTGCCTTTTCCAGGGGGTTTGGAGGTAACAAAAGGATCAAAGATACGCGGCAGAAAATCAGAAGGGATGCCACAACCGGTATCTGATACACAGATAAGGACCCATTCTCCCGGTGCCATATCGGGAACAGGAGATTGGGTACTGGTTGCTAAAGTTACTCGTGAAAGTTCAATATTTAACAGCCCCCCCTCAGGCATTGCATCCCGCGCATTAACACTGAGATTCATAATCACCTGTTGGATACGCGTCGGATCAGCATGGATCATATAGGTATCCCTGGAGTTATATGTCAATTCAACCTGGATATTTTCCGGCAAAGTGCGCCTGAGCAGTTTTACTTGTTCCTTGAGGAAGGCAATCAAGTTAAGAGGTTGTCGCTCAAGCACGGCATTACGGCTGAAATCCAGGATTTGCTGGATAAGTTCTGTGGCACGTTTTGCCTGTTCCACCACAGTCTTTAATCTATCTCGCGTTTTAAGTGGTAATGAGGGGGTACGCAGGGCCATTTGTACATAGAGAACAATCACCGCCATCAGATTATTAAAGTCGTGAGCAATGCCGGCGGCTAATTGTCCAACCGCAGCCAAACGTTCTTGTTGCTGGACACGTTGCTTAATCTCACGCTCGCGGGTGACATCACGCAACACCATTACCCATCCTTGATTCTCATCCCCCGCTTCAATAGGGCGGGCGATAATCTCAAATACTCTCAAGGAGGGTGCTTTGATTAAGACCTCGTGCCATAGCCCTTTGGGAGGAGATGTTAACAAGCTATCTAAGGCATGGTCTCCTAAGTATGTGAGTGTATCTCCTATTTGAGCTTGGGCGAGCGCTTTTAAGTCCCCTTGAGCCACAGGATTGGCCAGCACAACCTTGTTTGCCGCGTCCAAGAGCAATACACCTTCAGGTACCGCATCCATCAACAAATTCATACGTTGCGCTTGTTCACGGATCTGGCCTAAAAGTCGCAATCGCTCGGCTGTTGTGCCTAACTGCTGTCCCACGGCCTCCACGAGGGCCACATCATCTTCACTCCAGGCGTAGGGATTAGCCTGCGCAACACTCAAACCTCCAACCCGACGACCTTCGGCCAGTAGAGGCACCGTAATAGAAGCCTGGATACCATACTCTCCCATAACCGGCACCAACGGGGAGGGAGCACATCCCATTAGAGAATCTGTAGCCCAGTCATTAATAGCAATGGCATTAAGTATATCCATACTCTGCTCCATCGCTAAAGAACGCATTCCAATATGTATTCCCGAGGGTAAGCCACGGATAACGAAAGTAGACGGTAAGACCCAGATCGCACCTATATCCACACCGAGAGCGTGCAGGGTAAGGTCTAAGGCTGTCTCCAATAATTCTGAAAGGTCTGAGGTCGCGGTAGCGGCTGCGATAATGGCATTAAGAGATTCCTGTTGTGTAGCCCGGCGACGAGTTTCTTCCTGGGCTATCACTCGTTCGGTAACATCTGCACCATAGATATTAACGTAATTTGCATCCACGATAGGTGCAAAGGTTAATAAAAGCCGGCGGTTTTCAAATACAACCTCAGCATCTTGCTTCGTGCCAGACTCAAGAGTGAGAGCAATAAACTCACACCATTTTTCAGGTAGTGAATAACCCACTTGACAATCCCAAGTAGCCAACAAAGCCTGGCTGGCTGCATTTGCGTATAGAACTAGGCCCTCATTGGACACACGCAAAACCGGGGCCGGGTTTTCTTCCGGGAACCGGGCCAGCCATTTAACTTCTTCTTCTGCAAACCGTCGCTCGGTAATATCCTGTAATGACTCTATGGCCCCAATAGTCTCCCCATTGGAATTCCTTAAGGGTGCAGCAGTAAAAAACACCCATTTTCCATAAGTTCCAAATTCAGGGAAAAAGTCTTCCGCCTCATAGCCCCCCGTAATCAACACTGATTTCTTATATTTAGAGCCATAATACTCCGCTATTTTGCTTTCCGGTGCGCCATCCAGAACCAAGTCGGCCATAATTGGACGCTTCATTTTATAAAAAGCCGACCATTGTCTATTAGTTCCCAACAGCTCCTTTTCGGACAACCCGGTAAGACGCTCACAAGCGAGATTCCAATGTGTAATATAGTGTTCTGTATCAATGACGAAAATAGGAATAGCACTTCCCTGCAGAATTTGAGAGACTCGTTCCTCGTTTTCCGTCAGGGCTTTAGTCATCCGTTCCCGCTCTGCCAAATCTAGCTGGGCTTGGTGATATAATTGGGCCTTGTGCCAGGCAAAAGCCATCTGGTTAGCAAATGCTGTAAGAGCCGGGATATCACTATTGTTTAAATCCATAGATTGGACCGAAAACACACCTAAAACTTGCTCATCAATGAGTAAGGGAATAGCGATAAACTTTGAGATATTTAAAACTTTGACCAGCTCCCCAGCCAGTTGCCGCCCCACAGAGTTAGTAAATATTTGGCGGGCGGACTCTTGGGCAGAAGCGATGAAGGTAATTTTTTTATCCCGAACGGCAATTCTCAAGGCCGCTACAGAATCTACAGGGATGGAGAATTCCGAAACCTTGACTCCCATCAATCTCTCAGCAATATCCAAAACTTGTGAACTATAACTTAGATATTTAGGCCGCAGCTTTTCCTGATCTTCATCCAAGAGAAAAACCACACAGGAAAATCCTATGGCACCTAAGGCCTCGGACATAGCTTTGAAGACAGCGTCTGGCGTTAATGCCTGGGCCATTGCCAATGAAGCCTGATTTAATGTTTGTAACAATCGAACTGTCCGTTCGTACTGGGAAGCATCTTTTATCACCAAATCTTCCACCCAATCCTCCAATAAGCCACTATAACTATACTACATACAAGTATACATTTAACCGGGCGAAAGGTAAAAATAAGGAAAAACAGGGGTAGAACAGGGTAGAGTAAGTAACTATTTAAACACTAGCGTTAAAAGCACCACAACTATTAGAGATGGCAGCATATTAGTTGTTTTGATAGGCTTAAGTTCCAAAAGGTTGAAACCAATACCTAAAATTAGAACCCCCCCGGTAGCCGTTAA
>JAFGKB010000273.1 GCA_016928755.1 Anaerolineae bacterium
GCAACCGTCCAACGGTTCTGTGCGCACCACCGTCGCCACTACCCCCAACTCCATCGGCTATCTCTCCTTCGGGTACCTAGACAACACTACCCAGAGTGTAAAGATCGAGGGTGTAGAACCGACTGCCGCCAACGCTTCTAATGGCAGTTACCCCATAGTCCGCCCCTTGAATATGATTACCAAGGGTGAGCCAACCGATTTAGTCAAGGCTTTCCTGAATTACATTATGACCGACGGGCAGGCCGTTGTTGAAGAAGAGGGTTATATCCCTGTAAAATAGAATAAGGGCTATAAAGTGAAAACTGAGGGGAGCCTTAAAAGCTCCCCTCAATTTCACACAAAGACCTTTACAATTCAGGTTAGAAGTATTACACTTATCTCAGAGTCATTAATTCACCGCAATCAATCCTCTCTTCAAAGGAGTAGGTATGGAAATCAAGTATATTATCGACCGTTTTATCAAATATGTTTTGTTAATCATGGCATTACTATCAGTATTTATTCTCTTTCTAATTGCAGTGTTTACATTTAGAGAAGGTCTCCCGGCTTTCCAAGAGATTGGTTGGCGGGAATTCACCTTGGGAACAGTATGGCGACCCGGTCAAGAACAATATGGTATCTTGGCAATGATTGCCGGTTCAGTTTTGGTCACCCTTGGGGCTATTGTTATCGGTGTGCCATTTGCCTTGGGGTGTGCCATCTTCCTGGCAGAAATAGCACCGGATAATGTTCGTAAAATTGTCCGGCCAGCTATTGAGCTATTAGCCGGTATTCCATCCGTTGTCTATGGTCTGGTAGGCATGGTTGTGTTAGTGCCTGTAATCCGCAAAATCCCGGCACCTGGCAACTCAGGTTTCGGTTTACTTTCTGCTTCTATCGTACTGGCTGTAATGATTTTACCGACCATTACCAACATTGCAGAAGATGCCATTCGCGCCGTCCCCCGTTCTTATCGTGAAGGTTCACTTTCATTAGGGAGCACCCACTGGCAGACTATTGTCAACGTTATCATACCTGCTGCCCGTTCGGGTATCATTGCCGGCATTATTCTGGGTGTAGGTCGCGCATTAGGCGAAACTATGGCTATGATCATGGTTATCGGGAACTCGGTAGTAGTCCCTTCACCACTCAATGACAATCCATTGACAATTTTCCTGCGCCAGGCAAGAACTCTAACCGGTAATATCGCGGTAGAGATCGGATACGCGACAGGTGTCCATGAGAGCGCGCTGTTTGCCACCGGGGTTGTCCTATTCGGACTAATTATAGTCATCAACTCAATCGCCCGTGTATTAATGCACCAACGTTCATAACTTGGACACCACTCATATTAAGAAAGGGATATTTTTATGAACACAGTTAAGGAATTTGCACTACAACAGACCAAAGCACAGCAAAAATCCAACCTAGCACAACGCCATCTTATCGAAAACATAGCATTCGGCGTGCTATGGGCGGCGGGGGCCGTTGCAGTTCTCGTTCTCATTGCTGTCGTGGCCTATGTCTTATCCGAAGGGGCACAGGTTATTGATTGGGAGTTTCTTACCACACGCCCCAAAGGTGGACTATCGGGCGAAGGCGGAATGTCAACCACCATCGTGGCAACCTTTTACCTGGTTGTATTGACCATCATCATCGCTGCCCCCCTCGGAATAGGGGCCGGAATTTACTTAGTTGAATATGCGGGTGAGATGCAGGGTAGCAGCGGATTACAAGCCACCGTTGTCAGTATCATCCGCTTTGGGGTTGAGACATTGGCCGGTGTACCCTCAATTATCTTTGGGTTATTCGGTTACGCGCTATTTGTAACCACAATGGGATTTGGTTTCTCAATGATTTCAGCCGCCCTCGCCGGCGCGTGTCTGGTGTTACCGGTTATCATCCGCACCACAGAAGAAGCGTTACTCACTGTACCCCGCTCTTATCGTGAGGGGAGCCTCGCCTTGGGAACAACACAATGGCAAACTATCTGGAAAGTTGTACTCCCAGCAGCATTGCCAGGAGTTATCACCGGCATTATTCTCAGTGTCGGACGTATTATCAGCGAAACGGCTGTATTCTATGTTACACTAGGTGGCAGCTACCATATGCCACCCTCGCCAATTTTCCATCCTAAGGAGTTTCTAAGCTCTGGTGGACGGACAATGGCACTGCACCTCTATTACCTGGCGAACGACACGGCTGCATTTGACAAAGCTATGGGAACCGGTGCAGTACTGGTGATAAGCATTGTACTGATTAATCTGGCTATCAACTACTTTACAAATCGAATAGATAAAAAATTGAGAGGACTTTAAATGACTGGTTCAGCAATACTCAAGACCAATGGTTTTAACCTATACTATGGAAGCTTCAAAGCTCTGGAAGATATTAATATCGACATCCCTGAAAATCAGGTAACCGCTATTATCGGCCCATCAGGATGTGGGAAGAGTACCTTCCTGCGCACTTTTAACCGGATGAACGACCTTATCCCTAACGTAAAGGTAGAAGGCAAAATAAAAATGGCAGACCAAGACATCTTTGATATGGATGTTGTGGAACTCCGGCGCCGGATAGGGATGGTTTTCCAACGTCCAAACCCTTTCCCCAAGTCCATTTTCGACAATGTTACTTACGGGCCACGTGCCAACGGCTTACGAGACCGCGCCAAACTGGAAGAAATAGCCGAACGCAGTCTACGCGGAGCCGCGATATGGGATGAGGTGAAAGACGACCTCAACAAATCAGGATTAGCACTCTCTGGCGGCCAACAGCAACGCCTCTGTATCGCGCGTGCACTGGCCGTAGAACCAGAAGTTATTCTTATGGATGAGCCGGCCTCAGCATTGGACCCTATCGCGACGTTGCGCATTGAGGAACTAATCCGCTCACTAAAAGAGCAATATACTATTGTTATTGTTACCCACAATATGCAACAAGCGGCACGTGTGTCAGATTATACGGCCTTCTTCTACACAGATGAGAGCCGCACCGGGATCTTAGTAGAGTTCGCACTAACCAAAGAGATCTTCACCAACCCCAAAGACAAGCGAACCGAAGATTATATCACCGGGCGATTTGGATAAACCAAACTACTTAGGGGGGGATTGTCAAAAAGCTACCCCCTAACTTGACATAGCCAGCACGGCATGGGATAATATCGCGATTACCTTATGGACAATATAATTAATCAAGGTAAGTAAAGATACCTCGTTTGTATTGCAACTTATATCCAAAGGTAATACAATGACAGTTAAAACATCTTCCACTAAGCGGAGATATTACCCCAACCATAGGGTGTACATAAACTATAAAAGATAGATCAACGAAAGAGGTTACAATATGCTTCGAGAAGCTTATCAGAAAGAGTTACAACGTTTACAAGACGAAACCCTGGAATTAGGGAGTCGGGTGGAGAGTGCCTTGATAAAATCTGTGGAATTGCTTAAGCGGCGCGATTTGGAAGGAGCACGCCAGTTGGTGCTTGCAGACCGCGAGATCAATGCCACGCGTTTTGCTATTGAGGAGAAAGCTTTAGTACTTATCGCGACACAGCAGCCGATAGCCACAGATTTACGTATTTTAGCTGCGATTTTGGAAATCATCACCGAACTAGAACGCATCGGTGACTATGCCAAGGGCATCGGACGGATTAACTTGATGATGGGGAATGAGCCTTTTATTAAACCCTTGATTGATATTCCCTTGATGGCCGAAAAGGCGCGGGATATGCTGGAACGCGCATTGACAGCCTTCATTGAGATGGATGTGGAGTTAGCACGTACTATCCCACCAGAGGACGATGAAGTTGATAATTTGTATAACCAGGTTTACCGTGAACTCTTGACCTATATCATCGCAGACCCTACAACTATTGAGCAAGCTAACTATCTGCTATGGGCCGCCCACAACCTGGAACGGGCAGCCGACCGGGTTATCAATATCTGTGAGCGGGTTGTCTTCACGGCTACCGGCAAGATGACCGAGATGGATGTTAGTGACGACGAGATGGAAGATTATCTCAACTAGGAAGATAAAAGCCCCATTTTAAGCCCTGCGAGAAGCTTCCGCAGGGCTTTTTTATATTATCTTGAGACTAGGGCACAACCCGGTCAACATAGTTAAACTGTCCACCTTGTACTTTCAAAATCACCACCGGTTTTACCGGGTCATGAAACGCATCAAAAGCCAGCGGGCCAGAAACCACATCAAACTTCGTCGCGGTTAACATCTGCACAACCGTTGCATTATCGGTAGTGCCGGCCGCTTGAATCGCGGACAACAAAATATTGGCAGTATCATAAGTCAGGGTTGCCAAAGCATCTGGATCTGCGATGAACTTACCTTGGTAAAGTTGAATCCAGGATTGAACCGCAGAACGGGGGTCACTATTGGTATAATGTGTAGCAAAATAGGACTGGTTTGCAGCTTCCAGGTCTAATTGAGGCCCATTCCAGCCATCACTGCCCAATACTGTCGCCGTAATCCCACGCATACGCGCTTGTATAATGACGTTATTGACAATCTCGGCATATCCCGGCAAGTAAAGCAACTCTGGTGAAGTAGCGCTGACATCCTCCAATACAAGGGAAAGCCCCTCGCTATCCTCAGAATCATAAGTACCACGGGCGACAATCTCCCCACCCTCTTCTACAAAGCGCTCTTCAAATGCATCGGCCAGGGTTGCGCCGTAAGAGCTATCATCTGCATACAAAATCGCCGCCCGCTCTGCAGAGAAACGCGCTACGCTAAATTTGGCCATTGCACTTGCCTGAGCAGCATCGGTAAAACAGGCACGGAAAACCCTAGCTTTAACCCGCCCACTAGTGTTCATAGTCAGACGGGCAGTAGTTGTGGCGGGGCTAATCTGTAAAGCGTCACGACTGAGGACAACCTCAGAAATGGCAATTGAGGCATCCGAACACACGCCACCGATAATAAAACGCGCGCCCTGGTCAATCACATCATTGGCAACTTCAGCAGCCGTCTCATAGTCACAGTAGGTATCATTCAAGATGACCTCAATAGGACGACCTAACAACCCACCGCGTTGATTCCATTCATCAATAGCCAACACAGCCCCGTTCCGTACTGACTGCCCCAGAACACCGAAATCATCACTCAATGGGGCTAGAACAGCGATCTTAATCGGAGTCACAACTTCAGGTTCCGCATCCCAACCACAAGCCACTAAACCCAAACTATAGGCAACACACAACCAGAATAAATATAGGAATGTACACTTATTACACTTAAACACAGAAATAACACTCCTTCTTAAGACAGACAGGCGGGAGATAATTATCTCCCGCCTGTGGGGGCTTAACAAATCCAAAGTTACAACTATCCCCCCCCTAAGTAAGCCTCGCGCACAACAGAACTCGCGGCCAATTCGGTTGCCAAACCGGCCAATTGAATTTGACCGGTCTCCAATACATACCCACGATTTGCGATAGAGAGTGCCATATGCGCATTCTGCTCTACTAACAGAATCGTAACACCTTGCTGGTTAATCTCACGGATAATGTTGAAGATTTCTTCCACCAAAATCGGAGCTAACCCCATTGAAGGTTCATCCATCAACAATAAACGGGGCTTAGCCATCAATGCCCGGCCTACAGCCAACATCTGTTGCTCACCACCTGATAGTGTGCCGCCGGTTTGTTTACGCCGCTCTTCAAGACGTGGGAAAAGCTGGAAAACATGTTCCATGCTTTCGATAATCTCTTGCTTATCCTCACGGGTAAAAGCCCCCATTTCGAGATTTTCCTGCACAGAGAGCCGGCCAAAAATTCGCCGGCCTTCCGGAACGTGAACAATGCCCTTACGCACAATTTCGGGGGGCGGCGCAGTAGTCACATCTTCACCTTCAAATACAATTTTGCCTATACGGGGTCGTTGTAAGGCGGAAATAGTCCGGAGGGTTGTAGATTTACCGGCGCCATTCCCACCAATTAAAGTGACAATCTCCCCTTCATCCACGGATATCGAAAGCCCCTTAAGGGCATGGATATTGCCATAGTACGTATGCACATTTTCTAATTCAAGCATAGCCATAATCTAATCTCCCTGGACAAGGGCAAAATCAGAACCCCGCCCTAAGTAAGCTTCAATCACCCGTTGGTTACTACGAATCTCAGTGGGCGTACCTTCCGCAATATTCATCCCATAATCCAGCACCACGATCCACTCAGACACCCCCATAACCAGCTTCATATCGTGCTCAATAAGCAGTATCGTGATCCCCAATTCATCACGCAAATGATGAATAAACGCCATCATTTCTACCGTCTCAACCGGGTTCATGCCGGCCGTAGGCTCATCTAATAACAGTAGTTTAGGTTTAGTAGCCAGCGCGCGGGCAATTTCAAGACGGCGTTGGTCACCATAGGGAAGATTTTTAGCGAAAATATCACCTTTCCCCTGCAACCCAACAAAATCTAACAACTCCTGGGCTTCTTCTAAAGCCTTTTTCTCTTCCTGACGAGTGCCGACCAGTTGGAAGACAGCCCCAAAAATACCAGAGTGCAGACGGTGATGCTGTCCAACCAGGATATTTTCAATGGCCGTCATATCATCGAACAAACGGATATTCTGATAGGTACGGGCAATCCCCATAGCCGTAATCTGGTCCGGGCGACGGCCTACCAGGGAATGGCCATTAAAAATTAAGT
Source organism: Anaerolineae bacterium (assembly GCA_016928755.1). GTDB lineage: Bacteria > Chloroflexota > Anaerolineae > B4-G1 > SLSP01 > JAFGKB01. The sequence continues at coordinate 6,657 of JAFGKB010000273.1, forward strand.
CACCTTCTTCTGGCTTATAAAAGCCGGTGATACAGTTAAAGAAGGTGGTTTTTCCCGCACCATTAGGACCGATAACACTGAAAATACTGTTCTCCGGGACATTTAGAGAGACTGTATTAACGGCCAACAACCCGCCGAACTGTTTTGTAACTTTATGCGATTCTAGGAGGTTCATACCTCACCTCCCTCTACTAAAACATCAGGCACAAGTGCCTCACTTTCATCATCATGAAGCTCCATCTTGCGGCGGGAAGACGGTATCAGTCCTTCAGGACGCAGAATCATCATAATGACCAACAAACCACCAAAAGCCAACATCCGGTAATCATCAAGTTGGCGTAACATCTCAGGTAACCCTTTAAGAACTAAGGCCCCAACAATTACACCGGGAATACTTCCCATACCACCAATGATGACCAAACTTAAAACATTGATGGATACCAACAAAGTGAAATCCTCCGGCCCGGTGAACTTATTACGAGAGGCAAACAACGCGCCACTAAAGCCGGCAAAGCCAGAACCCATAGCAAAAGCGAGTAATTTATATTTAAGCGTGTTGATGCCCATTGCCTCGGCCACATCTTCATCTTCACGGATAGCCATCCAGGCACGCCCAACACGGGAACGTTGCAATTGGTGTGTAGCATAAGCAACTATGATGATCCCCAAAATGATAAAGTACATAAAGTAAAACTCATTGTTAAGATTCAGGCCGAATAACATCGGCCCCCCTACCGCCCGCACGCCACGAGGGCCACCGCTGAAATCAGTCAGGACATCGCTTTTGGAGAGAATACGAATTATCTCACCAAATCCCAGTGTGACTATCGCCAGGTAATCCCCACGCATCCGCAAGACTGGTATACCGAGCAAGACACCGGCACATGCGGCGAGCAGTACCCCGATAGGCAGCGCGAGCCAAAAGCTCATCACAATATCGTGGGGTTGGGGTGCAGTAAGGAGTGCCATCGTATAGGAACCAATGGCAAAGAAGGCCACGTATCCTAAGTCAAGCAAGCCGGCCATACCCACCACCACATTAAGACCAAGTCCCAGAATAACATACAGGCCCACAGTACCTAGCGTATAGTTCCAATACCGCCCTAAATACAACGGTGCGGTTAATAAAACCAAGGCACCCACACCATAAGCGATTTGTTTGGAATACTGATGCTGTTGGTATTTCTGAACTAAGGACATATTGATAACCGATTCGCGGGCCGATAACCAACGAGTATTGAGTACAGACCGCCATTGGTAATGAAGTGCAGCATAGGCCCAAGCCGCTCCCCCTATACCGGCTAATAGCATAACCACAAACATCAACAATGCAGCCACAACAGGCGCACGGCCCATTGTCAACATGGCAATAGCCGCTGGCGTGAGTTGCACCAACCACTCACGAATTGGCACAGCCTGCGCATTTAAGGTCCCCAATCCCCAGATAGTCAAAGCCAGCATAATGCCAGCGACCAAACCCACCGACAAACCGGTGCGGAGTGTCTCAGACCAGGATTTAGACGGAGATTTCTTAAAAGCTAAAGTACCACCCCAAAAGGTCATTAAGAATAACAGCAACCACCCACCCAATATAGGTGAGGATAGTTTGAACCAGTCTTGGACTAACGACCCGGTCAAACTCGTCACCCCCAGAACAATAAAGAACAGGCTGAGACAACCTATCAATAAACCACTTTCAAGGCTTGTGCGTTTCATAATCATACCCTCATCTCACTCAAAACATCCGGCCTAGGCGCGTTCCTTGGACAGGACTTCGCCCAAAATTCCGGTAGGACGGAAAATCAGCACCAACACCAGGATAGAGAACGCCAAAACATCTTTAAGCTGGAATGGAATCCCCAAAATTGCCGGGCCGACAGCCTCCAAAATACCTAAAGTCAGTCCGCCTAACATAGCACCGGGAATATTGCCAATTCCCCCCAAGACAGCCGCGGTAAAAGCCTTCATACCGGGTATAAAACCCACATAGTGGTATAAAATACCCATATGCAGACCCCACATTACTCCGGCAGCACCGGCTAACAAACCACTAATAGCAAAGGTATTGGAGATAACCTGATCCACATCAATTCCCATTAGAGCCGCGGTTTCTTTATCTTGGGCAACAGCACGCATAGCCTTACCCATTTTGGTCTTTTGCACCAGCAGAAAAAGCCCCACCATCAATAAAAACGAGATGACCAAGGTCAATACACCGGTATATGTGATCAGTACTTCCTTGCCCTGAATCATAACCATCCAGCCAGAGTTCCGTTGAATCATATCAGGGTTAGCATATGTATGGCGCTCGGCGCCGAAAGCTAATTGTGCCATATTCTGCAAAAACAAGGAAGAACCGATGGCACTGATTAAGGGCACCAGGCGCGGTGCGGTACGCAAAGGACGGTAAGCAATACGCTCCAGTAACACAGCTATCAGCATACTAAATAACATACCAACACTAAAAGCAATAATTACCGAGAGTACAGACGTACCCACACTACGATTAAGAAAACCGATACTCTTTAGAGCCTCCAGCGTAAAATATCCAGCAAAAGCTCCGAGCATCATCACATCACCGTGCGCAAAATTAATCATAAAGAGGATACCATAAACCAGGGTATATCCCAAAGCAACGACAGCATAAACACTGCCCAAAATAATACCAGAAACAGCAAAGCGGGTCCATGTATCTAAGCCATAAGCACGCTCAATCCAGAGCACATTCCACAAGCGAAATAGTAAAAAGCCAACGACAATTACTCCAATACCTAATCGTATCCAGCGACCGAAATCAATGTAACGTTTAGGGCGAGATTGTGCCTCACTACGATCCATCTCTACATCCCCTTCTTGATATACTTTCTATTTATTATAGAACAGATTACTGCGAAAATGATTAAAAACCGGACTCTTACAAATCCCTACCACAAAATGAGGGGGGATAAGGTTTTCCCCCATCCCCCCCCAAGTTAGTTTAGTGAAAAATTTATTGACCTGGGCCGGGGACCCACTTACCATCTTGCGCAATCATAAATAAAATAGAAGCAGCAGCACATTCACCGGTGTCACTACAAGTAATCGTGCCGGTTAAGGCTTCAAAGTCCTTAGTGTTGCGCACTGCATCCGCTAATGCTTTGCGGGGAATATACAGGTTGTCACCAGACTCAATGGCCACCTGGTCCAAAGCATTAAGAAGGACGGCCAAAGCATCATGGGCATGGGGGCTAAAGGGGCTTAGCTCACCCTGCTCATCACCATACTTGGACTTATAATCCTCACGGAACTTGGTGAAAGCACCAGACTCAGGAATAGGCACAAAGGTTGAGTAAGCACCTTCGGCAGCTTCGCCGGCCAAATCCAGGAATTGCGACCCATAGGTACCATCACAACCAAAGAAAATCGCATTTTCCAAACCGGCGCCACCCATCTGGGAAGCCAATACAGCAGAATCCGCATCGTAACCACCAAAATAAATCAATTCAGGCTCGGATGCAGCAATGGCCGCCAGCGGCGCGCTGTAATCTGTCTCACCAGGGGTGATAGCTTCTTTACCAACAACGGTACCGCCCAATGCCTCAAAGAATTCACCGGTCATTTCGGCCAAACCCTGACCATAGGCACCACCATCATGCATCAAGGCAATTTTACGAATCCCTAAATTTTCATAAATATAGGCAGCCGCGGCATCACCTTGTTGACGGTCGGTAAAAGCCACACGGTTAAAAACTGGGGAGCCTAAATCCGTTAATTCAGGAGTAGTAGCCGAGGGAGACATCATTACAATCTTAGCATCCTCATAAATAGGGATAGCAACCTCGGTAGAACCGGAGAACGTATGGCCATCAATAGCTACAACGCGGGGATCAGCAGCTAGCTTGTTAGCCACAGCAGCACCCTGTTCAGGTGAACCTTGCGTATCTTCAATCACCAACTCAACAGGGAAACCTTTGACATCAGGATGATAAGCTACGGCCAGTTCGGCACCACGGGACATATCAATACCGAATGAGGAATAGTCGCCTGTTGTGGGACCAATATAGGCAACTTTAACAGTCTGACCGCTCTTAATTTCTGCGCAGCCCCATTCGTCTTCACACTCGAAAGCGCTGCCACCACAACCAGTTAGTAAAGCTAAAGCCATCACCAAAGTTATCACAAAAACCACTCGTGTACGCATCTTCTCCTCCTCACTTATCTGACATAATTTTGTAAATATAGATTAAGTAAATTATAGTTTATAGATATCCCTAGCACCTCCTGGACAATACTCAATAAAAAAACGAACACCTCACATTGCGAGATGTGGCCCCCTCTACTAACCTCCTATTCTATCCAGAAAACAATCAATTGTCAAATGTTACAAAGAAGGGGTGACGGATGACTTTATCACCAGTTATAAAAATCTAAAGTTATGTTAAAATAATGATTGACAATAAGCTGGTTTGGGTTACAATGGGTGCGCCTGTTCTGGAGGGCCGCACAAAGGAAGATGCGGCCCTTTTAATTGAGTTTTGGAAATCAATGCATACGAACCCAACCTCGAACGAACAGGACGCAAAATGGCAAATAGGCATAAGGCATAACGGAGAAAGGAAGTAAATTATGGAACGACTTGAGTTATACGCACAGCCTCGCAACGTCACAGGCAAGAAAGTTAAAGCACTACGTCGTGAGGGACAGGTTCCTGGAATTATATACGGATATGGACTTGATCCCATCAAATTACTCATTGGCGACAAGGAAATTGAGCGGGTACTAAAACTAGCTAGTACCAGTACATTAATTGATTTAAAGGTAGAAGGACATAAAGTAGCCTACGCAGCAGTGATACGTGATGTACAATACGATCCCATTAAGCATAATCCTATTCACGTTGATATGCTGGCCCTGAACCTGATGGAAACTGTCCGCGTTCAAATCCCGGTGACCTTAGTAGGTACCCCGCCCGCAATTGAAAAAGGCGGTGTCTTGTTACAACAATTGACCGAGTTGGAAATTGAAGCTTTGCCAACAGCATTAGTTTCTAGTTTTGAAATTGATGTCAGTGGCCTTGCAGACATCGGGGATTCACTCACGGTCAGCGATGTCACGCCACCAGAAGGTATCACCATCTTAACTTCTGGATTAGAAACTATTGCCCAGATGACAGCACTGGTTGAAGAAGCCATCGAGGAAGAAGTTGAGACCATCGGACTCGAAGATGTCACTGTACCAACTGTTAGCGAACAAAAAGCCGCTGCGGAAGAGACTGAAGTAGAGTAATAGATTTCAATAACATATAACAACACAGGCCGGTGCGTTTAAAATGCACCGGCCTGTGTTGTTGATTAACCATTATCACTCCCACTCAATGGTAGCCGGGGGTTTGCTGCTAATATCGTAAGCGACTCGATTTACACCAGGGACCGTATTAACGATGCGATTAGAGGCCCGGGCCAATACAGCATACGGTAAATGTGCCCAGTCAGCCGTCATAAAATCATCTGTGGTGACGGCACGCAGGACAATAACTTCGGCATAAGTGCGGGCGTCTCCCATAACGCCGACAGTCCGGACGGGTAACAGAACGGCAAAAGCCTGGGCAACTTGGTTATATAGCCCGGCTTGCCGCAACTCATCAAGGAAAATAACATCGGCAGCCTGCAATGTAGCAACCCGCTCTGGGGTAATATCGCCCAAGATACGCACGGCAAGACCGGGGCCAGGGAAAGGATGCCGCCAGACAAGTTCTGAGGGCAAGCCTAAAGCCTCACCGACAGCGCGGACTTCATCCTTAAAGAGATCACGTAACGGTTCTACTAGGTCAAGGCTCATTTGCTCCGGCAAACCACCCACGTTATGATGGCTCTTAATGCGGTGTGATGTGGAGCTACCCGCGCTTTCAATAACATCCGGATAGATAGTACCTTGCGCCAGGAAATTAATCCCAGAGAGCGCAGCGGCCTGCTCCTCAAAGACCCGTATAAACTGCTCACCAATAATTCGCCGTTTAGCTTCCGGGTCGGTAACGCCGGCCAAGGCAGACATGAATTGCTCCGAGGCATCAACACTAATTAAGCGGACCCCCAAAGCCTGGTGGAAGGTAGCCTCAACTTGCGCGCCTTCATCCTGGCGTAGCAGCCCGGTATCCACGAAGATACACGTAAGCTGGTCACCGATGGCCCTATGCACTAAAGCCGCCGTCACAGCACTATCCACACCACCACTGAGACCACACACAACACCTTGAGCACCGACCTGGGACCGAATCTGCGCCACAGCCTGATCAATAAAGATGGCCGGGCGCCAGTTACCCTGACAATTACAAATATCGAAAAGGAAATGATGTAAGATCTCCTGACCTTGAAGCGTATGCGCTACTTCTGGATGGAATTGTAGGCCGTAGATTTTGCGTCCAGGGTCCCCCATAGCGGCAAGGATACCGTTGTGACTTTGTGCTAAGGCTATAAATCCACCGGGCAATGTTTTTACGAAATCCCCATGACTCATCCAGACGGCCAGCGGTGAGGATAAGCCGGCAAATAGGCCACCCTCATCAGTAGCCAGAACATCAAGCTCGGCAGATCCATACTCATGGGTTGTCCCCAGTGATACTTCACCTCCAAGGAAGTGAGCTAACAGGTGCATACCATAACAAATCCCTAAAACCGGGGCATCTGAAGTCAAAACAAATTCAGGAAGTTTAGGGGCCTGGACATCATATACACTATTAGGACCACCAGAGAGAATAAAGCCGGAAATCTCCAACGCCTCAAGTCGCTCCGGTGACACATCCCAGGGAAAGATCTCCGTGTAGACGTTTAACTCCCGGATACGACGGGCAATCAGTTGGGTATACTGCGACCCATAATCAAGAATAACGATAGTCTCACCTGAATACAAGGCCCTACTCCGCAAAAACTATAGTCCCATCTTCGCGCATCTCATCAATAGTCACAAGAGATACGATGGGAACCTGAATATCGCCTAAAGCTGCACGCCCACCCTCAAAAGACTTCTCGACCAGGGTACCAATGCCGACTAATTCCGCACCGGCAGACTGCACAAGACGCACGAGGGCAGAAATCGTCTTCCCGGTAGCCA